>NZ_CALWMU010000022.1:0-54057 GCF_944382095.1 Candidatus Acetatifactor stercoripullorum | reverse complement strand
ACTCGCATATTTACTGAAAAAATTGGAGCCTGTATGGCTCCATTTTTCATTTACAAGTGGCAAACTCGGGTTATAGCTTAAAACCGCATATATTTCAAACCGCCGGTCACACAAAAAAAACCGGGACAGCCTGCTAAGCCATCCCGGCAAAATACCGTATCTTTTTATTACATGCCCCCATCCATTGGATTACTGCTCCATCTGTCTTCCGAGAAAAGACGCGGCCGCCGCGGCAAGCTTGCCCTCCGTCTCTCCCATTTTACTTTTTTCGTCTTTATTGTAAAGAACGACCGCCCTGATGGCGTCTCCCTCACAGATGATCGTACTCACCGCCTGCTCGGTAAAATCTCCGCTGTCATCCAGCGTTACCTTGATAAAATCATTGCCGCCCGCCTCAGCCTGATAATTTTTCCGCTCGCTGATGGCGATTTCGAGCTGCCGGCTGATGGGTTTTCCCTCAAAATCCTTCTTCCCGCTTCCGGATGCGGCCACCACATGGTCGCAGTCCGTGACAAGGACCAGATGTCCGGTCGTCTGCGCAAGGCTCTCCGCATATTCGCCGGCAAACTGACTCAGTTCTCCGATCGGAGAATATTTTTTTAATATGATCTCACCCTCGCGGTCCGTAAAAATTTCCAGCGGATCGCCCTCGCGGATTCTAAGCGTTCTTCTGATTTCCTTCGGCACGACAATGCGTCCCAAATCGTCTATCCGTCTAACAATACCTGTTGCCTTCATGTCTATTCCTCCATTTACAAGTGCTGTACTGCTAGTATTTGTAAATGGTGGATTATTATTCACAATTTTGCACGCCGGAACATTGATTTTCTCATTCCGTCTGTGGACCAAACAGCGTTAATCCCCGTTTAACGCAAAACGAAGACCCGCTGCTGCGGATTCCCTCTTTCGTCCAGCCCCTGATCCAAAAGACATCCTGTGTGTCCGTTTCAATGTACAGGCTTTTTAACCTTCCATCGGCCAATTCCGCGCTGATGAGAATCCCGTTTTCACCGCGCAGGCGTTCAAACGATGCCTGTTCTTTTTCCCATGCTGCCGGAATGGCAGGAAATGGCTCTATTGTATGATTTTTCATAAAAAGGAGCATTTCCTGAAGCGCGTCTGCAGCGCACATATTCGCCTCTAACGTAAACGGACGGTAGGTAAAGTCCGAATAGCCTCCCTTTTTATAATCTCCGTTTAAATGAAAACCATTCGGAGAGCAAAAATAATTCCAGAAAATGGAAAGCATTTTCCACGCCTTTTCACCGTTTTTCTGAACCGCATAAAGCTCCGCCATCCAGCAAAAGCTAAAGCCCACCCACTGGGAAGTCCCAAGGCGCTCAAAATCCGCGATCGTTGCGTCGATGATACGGCGATTTTCGTCCCCGCTGTATGGGAACAGACGCAGGGGATGGATCGCCATTGCGTTGGAAAAATGGCGATGCGACTCCGTGAGCATCTCCTCCGGCGAAATCATCAGTACATGACCCTCGCTGACGGAAAGCTCGGGAAGCGCCGCACGGATTTTCCTCCAGCCCGGCGCTTCCCCGTTTCCGAGCAGATCCGCGTACTCCGCAAGTGTCTCAAACAGAAAATGCATCAGCGCCAAATCATAATTGCTGTTCGGCTTCACAAAAGCTTCTGCCGTATCATCATGGATTTCGGGTGAGCTGGAAATGGGAAGATAAAGCTTGCCATCCTCTCCCTCTGTCAATAAGTCTGCGATACACTCCGCTGTCTCCTTTAAGTAGGGATAAGCCCGTCCGCTTAAAAACTCCATATCCCCCGTGTAACGGAAATACTCCGCGAAGGCATGACAGAGCCAGATTTGATTTGTCGGGGACAGCGAGTACATCGGCCATCCGCCAAGCGGCTTTGCGTCAATCGTCATGACCGCCGGAAGGCACTGGCCCCGTGTCCCGTAAAAGTGCGCAGCAAACACCCGTCCCTCTTTCCGGCAGTTCCACAGGAAATCAATGAAGCACCGTCCCTCTTCCAAATGGTTCGCTTTCAGATAATGGTAATAACTCATCTGCGTATTCAAATCATTGTGATAATCGCCTTTCCAGGGCGGAAGCTTATCCTCCGCCGCTGTCCATACCCCCTGCAGCGGCATCGGATAACTGCCTTCCCGCGAGCAGGAGGCAAACAGATAATTTGTCAGATACCACTGTAACTCAAACTGTTTATCCGGCAGGGTGAGACTGCTTTTTGACCAATAGCGCTCCCACCATTGCCTGTGCGCGGCAAACAGTACCTCAGGCTCCTGCTCCATATACGCCTCAACCTCACGGCAGGCGACGGAAAGCCAATCCCGCGCGTCCGTTGACGCGGCGACACGAAAATACAAAAGCTTCCGCTCTCCTTCCTCCCGGATTCCGAGTACAACGCCGTACGAAAAATCTCCCTCCGCTTTCTGCGAAAAAAATAAAAGCTTTCGTTCCCGGGAAATCACATGCTCTCCCAAAACTGCCGGCTCATAATTCAGCTCCGACAACTCCCCCTTGGAAATCTCTTTGTGCAGGCGATACAGTGCGCCATCCTTTGCCGCGCCAAAGCCCGGCGGCTTTAGGCTCACTTCGGGAAATGTGTCATTTTTCCTTCTTACGCTGGCCCCGGACTTCGTCTCCTTCTCTTCCTCGCGCTCATTTATGCTCATCACGCCGATATTTTCCGCGGCGCAGAAAAACGCGTGCACCACAAGCGCCCGGCCTCCGCTTTCCACCTGCATTTTTGCCTGTGCGTCCTCCATACAGAGCTCGGATTTTGTTTTTATCTGCTGCCCGAAAGAAAGCACGATCCTTCCTACCGGAAGCTTCGTGGGAACGGGATAATCATAGGGTGCGTCGAATATTTCCCTGATTTTCGCAGTATTTTTTTCCTTTGCCAGCGCGACGAGTGTCTGATAGGTAAATTCCGGCCGTTCTATGCCGAAAGGAGTTGTCCTGTCCCAGATATCCACGCGATCCAGGCTCACATACAACTCCTCTCCGTCCCCCCATATCAAACCTCCCATTCGGCCGTTTCCAAGTGGGATGCCTTCATCCCACCTGGAAATATTTTTGTCAAATGTCAGTTTATATTTCATACCATACTATCTCATTCGCCTTCAAATCAAGTGGAAAGCTGGAACCGTCTCCCTTATAAACGGTTGTTGTCTGCGGCTCATAAGTATTGTTTACCACGCAGAACTTTCCGTTTTTGATATAGGCGTGTACCTCCACATTGTAATTTGTCGAAAACCAGCGGTGAATCGACGACTCGTCCCCTGCGCTCCAAAGAATCGCACGGTAGAGCAGCCTGCTGTTTTCAAAGCTGTAAGGAAGGCCGCTGATATAAACCGCCCTGCCCTCGCCGAATTCGTGAACGGCAAGATGGACATTTTCATTTTCCGAAACGATCACCGTTGTTCCGGGGAGCGCATACATATTCTTCTGTGCCTCTCCGAAATCAATCTTTTCCGAGGCGTCCTCCGTGATAAAGTGTGCGTGATTCTCCCAGTTATACTTGTCATAGCCCAGTGTAAAATCCCGCTCCTCCTCTACACCGAAGACGGTGGAAAGCTGGATAAAATGACCGTTGGCCTGATGACCGCTCGGCTCCCCGACGCCGATGATCCCGCCTCCGTTATAAACAAACTCTTTCACCGCAGCGGAAATCACGGGATCGCACCACCATTCCCCGCCGGTCTGTGCGGTATCCGCGTCGCCGATGTTTAAAATAACATCAATATCCTTTAATATCTGCGGATTTTGCAGAATATCGTCAAAGCTGATAAACGACACGTCAAACGGCGCTCCCGCCAGCGCTTCAATGATTCCCGCATAGGAGTAATTCTTTTTAAAATAGATGGCGTGATGCACCATGTGGTTGCCCCATGCGCGCATTTTGCCCCAGCAGTTTAATACTGCTACCCGCTTTACACAGTACGGCGTTGTCCCTTTAATATTTTCGTACAGCACGCGGAACTCCTCACATACCGACTCCACATACTCCACAAACTCCGGAAATTCCATCGCCAATTTCAGGTATCCGCCATAGCCGATACGGTCAATCGGTTTTCTTAAAATTGCACGCCTCGCTGTCACCCAGTTGATCTTTGCTTCCTTCACGGGATCTCCGCCCTCATGGAAGGTATCCGGGAAAAAGTATGGCAGCAATCTTCCTTCCGTATACTTCACGCCTTCAATGTCACTGATCAACCGCAGGGTAGAACCGTTTCCCACACTTCCGACCACAGCATCCAGGCCAATGCTCTGAAATTCCTCCATGAACGGCTCCATGCCAATCCAGTGGTCGCCTAAAAACATCATGGCTTCCTTCCCATACTCATGGGTAATATCCACCATTTCTTTTGCGATTTTTGCGACCTCCCTGCGCTGGAACGCCATAAAATCACGGTATTCCCTGCCGGGGATCCGATATTGGTTGTTGTAATAGCCCTGGTCAATGATAAATTCGGGGCGGAAGCGGTAGCCAACTTCCTTTTCAAACTGCTCTAAGGTATAAGGACTTACCGATGCGGAATAGCCGTACCAGTCCACGTATTTCTCCCTTGCCAGCTCGTCAAACACCAGCGTAAACTGGTGAAAAAAGGTGGTGAACCGCAGCACATTCACATACGGATGCGCTTCGATAAATTTTCTCAGACGCTCCATGGTATATACATGAGTCTTTGGCTGCCTCACATCAAACGTAATCTGGTGCTCCACATCCTTCCAGTCATTGACCACCGCATTGTACATATGTACCGGATCCCACATAATATATGCAAGAAAGCTTACGGTATAATCATGAAACGGGATGCTTCTGATAATGACCTCTCCTGTTTCCTCCTCATAGGACCAGTCCGAGACCGGAACCACCTCTCCAGTACTCCGGTCAATCACCTCCCACCAGCGGGCAATATCATCCCTGCTGTTCGGCGTGAGCATATCGGGATAAAGTCCTTCCATCAAACGGACGCGAAGCGTTTCCCCCGCCGCCGTATAGATAGGAGTCATCAGATACATCTGCTGAATTTCATCGGGATTCTTCCTCGCCCACTCGTTATCCTTTCTCGTCGTATAATAGGTAGAATATACCTTTAACCCCACATCCTTAAGCTCGACCGGAAAATCCGTGCCGTCGCAGTCACGCACCGCGTCCGCACCCCATCGTTCCGCCAGGCTTAAAGTTTCTTTCACGACGTCAGTGTCTGTTGGAATTGTGACCCGCCCTTTATTCTGCTTCATACGAACCTCCTTCGTTTCGATTTATTTATATTGCCTGTTATAAAACCAGAGTAAAAACACCAAGCCCACCAGGCCCACCAGCATCGTGAGCAGTCCTGCCGGACCTATATTCTGCTGTCCGACAACCGTAAGTACAATGCTTATGATAAAAATCACAATGAGAACTGTCATCGTCACTATTTTCTTCATTTTTTCACTCATAATTCCCTCATTTCCGCGCAGCCAAAAGCGCCAGCTAACCCTTTAAACCGCCGATTGTCATGCCCTGCGTCAGCTTTTTCTGTACACACATATACAAAATGAGTGTCGGAAGCATTACGATCACCAGACCGGCATACATCTGGCCATACTGTACCGCCGACCTCTGAGCCGCCATCAGATTCATCAGTCCCACCGGAAGTGTTTTAAGCTCTGCCTTTGTGAGCAGCGTCATGGATATAATATACTCATTCCAGAAGGAAAGGAAATTAAACAAAATGACCGTAACGATGCTCGGCTTTGCCATTGGCATGATAATCCTTACCATCGTGTAAAAATAACCAGCCCCGTCCACATAGGCCGCTTCCTCATAATCCTTTGCCAGAGACTTAAAGTATCCGGACAGCAGATAGATGGTAAACGGCAGTGCCGTGGATGCATATACCAGCGCGAGGATAAAAAGATTATTCAGGAAAAACGTTCCCCCAAATGTCTGCCTTAACCAGATATCCCCATTATTGAGCATCAGGAAAATCGGAACAACGATGTAGTTTACATTGATAAACAGTCCCGCCATAAACATCGTATTCCAAAAGCCTCTGCCGAGAAATTTAAATCTTGCAAGCACATAGGCTGCCGGAAGCGCGATAATGATAAGAAGCGCCAGCGCCAGTGCCGTGACGAGCACCGAATTGAGCATATAAGAACCCATATCGGCCTTCTGCCATGCGTCTATAAAGTTTTGATAATGAATCCCCTTGGGCAGCACCCACGGGCTGCCGTAAAATTCTGAATTTTCTTTAATGGAAGCCACGAATACCCATGCCACCGGCACGATAATCGTAACCGCCAAAAGCGCCAGCATCAGATAAATAAAAAATTTGACCAGCTTCGGGCTCCCATGGAGCCTCGTTTCTTCTTTCTTTCCCATTCTTTTACCCTGCCTTCCTTTCTGCAAACGGCAACATTAAAATTCGATTTCTTCCCGTTTTGTTACCGCATTTAAAATCGCAGCAAGCGCAAACGAGAACAGGAATACCATAACGCCGATTGCCATACCGTAGCCATAGGAGGAGTTCGTGTAGGCCTCCTGGTACATATAGCTTAAGAATACGCTGGAAGCGCCGTCCGGCCCGCTGTTTGTCATCGCCTTAACGAACAGGAAGCTCATGTTGATATTACTGATGATAAAGAATGTCAGCGTCGTCCTGATATTCGTCCAGATTAACGGCAGCGTGATTGACGTAAACTGTTTGATTCTGCCGGCGCCTTCGAGAGCCGCAGATTCATAAAGACTTTCGGGAATATTTGCCATACTCGCCATATACATAACCATATAATACCCGATCGCCTGCCATACCATAGCGATTGCAATACTGTAAATTACGATTTTCGGACTGCCGAGCCAGAGAATCGGATTGTCATTGCTGCCGCCCTTAAACAGTGCGATAAAGCTATTGAGCAGTCCGTTGTTCGGGTCATAAATCGCGGAAAAGATTGCGCTGATCACAACGATGGATAAAATATTCGGTATGTAAAAAATGACTCTGAAAAAATTCTGCCCCTTTATTTTTTCACGGGTCAGGATTGCCGCAAATATAATGGCAAAGAAAAAGGTTACAATGGTAACGATCACAATCAACAGAATGCTGTTCTGAAATGCCCGGTAAAATTTATTGCTCGCAAACAGTGTGGAAAAATTCTGTAATCCCACAAACGTCTTTTCCGCCGTGTACCCGCCCCAGCGGTACAGGGACATACGGAAAACGTCGATTGTCGGAATAATCATAAAAATAATAAATAATACGATCGCAGGCGTCACGCAGGCAGCGATAAACCCGCTTCTTCTTCTTTTATTTTTCATTGCCCCATCTCCATTTAAAAAACGGAAAATGGCCGGCAGGCAACCGCCCGCCGACCATCCATCACCTTTACTGTTTCAATGCTGCCCTGAGTGCATCACTGTCAGATATAATCTGGCTCACCCAGTCATCCTTCGTCTTATCTCCGGTTACCAGAGAGTTTACCGGGTCAAAGAAAGTGCCGCGGACCGTGATCCCCTCTACCGGATCCGTCGTCGCGAATGCATCCATAACTGCTACCGCATCGTTATCATAGATAGAGTAGAACAGCTTGTTGTCGCCTGACAGCTTCTCGGACATTCCGACAATCGGCTGAACCGCCGGAGAATCGCCGGAGGCAAAAATCTCTGCTGCCTCATCGGAGTATAAGTAAGCGATAAATTCTTTTCCGAGGTCTTTATTTTCTGCACCCTTCGGCATCCAAACCTGCTCGAAGAAAGTGTAGGAAGCCCTCTCGCCATCCTCTACGATTGCAGGAAGCGCGGTAAAGCCCCACTCAAAACCTTCCGCTCTCGGAGCCTCAGCCATCTCGCCTACTACCCATGTGCCGTTCGGCATGAAGATTGCTTTGTTATCCAGAATAAGCTGCTGATTCTTCTGGAAATCATTGTCATTGGCATTTGCCGGAGTTGTCGGCTCAGTATAGGTTGCAAGCTTCTCAATAATGTCAAATACGGTCTGAGCTTCCTCTGTCTCCCAGATGCCCTCGCCATAATTCATGGCCTGGGTAAACTGCTCGCTTCCCATTGCCTCATGCAGCAACGCATAGAAGAAAGCGTCAAAATAACCTGTGGTCGGATAGGTAAACAGCGCGATCCCCTCCGCTTTTGCCTTGTCGCCAAGCTCCCACATCTCATCCCAGGTTGTCGGAACAGTCCAGCCCTTCTCATCCAACAGGCCCTGATTATAGAACAATCCGCACGGTCCGTAGAACATCGGCATCAGATAAGTCTTGCCGTCACCATACGGATTCGTGATGGAGTTATCTACAAAGCCCGGTAAAATCTTATCGCCGACAGTCACATCCTCTCCCGGAACCGTCATCGATAAAACGTCCGTCAAATCTTCTACATTATTATCCTTCACAAAGGTCTCGGTCAGAGCCTGCTCTCCGCCAACCGCTCTCATAATGACATCGGGATATACGCCGGACTTCATCTCGGGCGTGATCACATCTTCAAGCTTCTTGTCGATGGTCAACTCTACCGTCACGCCGGGATGAGACGCCTCAAAGGCCGCGCATACGTCCTGCCAGATCTGCGCACCGTACGCTGTCTCTACCGCTGCCACCTTAAGTACCTGATTGTCCCCCGAAGTTCCCTCATCCGCTGCGTCTGACGTTTCCGTACCGTCTGTCGTAACAGAACCCGTATCCGCTCCGGTATTGCCGGTCGTATTGCTGCCGCAGGCTGCTGCCCCAAAAGCGGTCAGCGCTGCCATCGCTACACATAAAACTTTTTTCAGCTTCATACAATTCCCTCCTATATTTCTTCAGTTGTTCTCTTGATGTCTATAGTATATCCCTTCCTCCTGTCCCATTCAATTCATATGTTGCTTTTAATTTTATATATATTGCTTTTTTCATGTATTTCTGTTAATATTTATATAGTTGTTTTAACGTGTAAAAGTATTTTATTTTATTTTTATTATAATCACTTTGTATAATCAGCACATTTTTACAATTATATTTTTAGTTATTTTATCCAATTAATTTTTTGTGCATTATTTTTTTAATGAAATCCGTCATTTTTGCGGAGCAGTATTACTAAAATTTCAGGGAGGTACGCATGGGGATTACCAGATACCAGCTCAACGCCGCCGACGCACAGTCCGTCAGCGCAAAGCTTTTATATGTGACCTATTCAAAATACGAAAACGACTGGTCAAGCCTGCCGCACACACATTATTTTACCGAACTGTTCTATGTGAAAAAGGGACATGGGAAATTTCTGGTCGACGACCGGCTTTATCCCATCAAAGAAGACGATTTTGTAATTGTAAACGCAAATGTTTCCCACACGGAGATATCAGAAAAAGACACTCCTCTGGAGTACATTATTCTTGGTGTGGAGGGCTTAAGCTTTTCCTTTGAAGACAACAGGGATCATATTATTTTCAACTGCCGCAACGACCAGTCCGACCTCATGTTTTATATGAACTCCATGCTAAAAGAAATGGAGGAGAAAAAACGCAATTACGAGCTTGTCTGCCAGAATCTTCTGGAGGTGATGATCGTAAAATTGCTGCGGAGGACTAACTTTGCATTTGAGGTCATTTCCTCTGAAAAAATCAGCCGCGACTGTTTCCGCATCAAGCAGTATATCGACGCAAATTACACCTCCGATATCACGCTGGATACGCTGTCGGAAATTTCGCATCTGAATAAATACTATCTGGTACACTCGTTTGCGAAATATTTCGGCTGCTCCCCGATTAACTATCTGTGCAGTGTAAGGATAAAGGCCAGCAAAGAGCTGCTGACCTCCACCAATTACAGCATCAGCGAAGTAGCCCAGTCCTCCGGCTTTTCTTCCCAGAGCTACTTCGCCCAGTGCTTCCAGAAGCACTGCCACATGAGTGCCAGCGCCTACCGCAAATCCTTCCGGGAGCAGGCCTAGCTGTATTTCTTTACAATTTCATGCATTCTGTCCCATTTCCGCTCCATATCCGCAATCAGGGCAAACTGGGTCCGGCAGCGGTCGAGATTATGTCCGGGGCGATGTACCTTAAAATAGACGTCGCCCTCCAGATAATCCGCCAGGAAACGGATGCCGCATTCATAGGTCATCATTTTCGCGCCCATCGGCAGCATTTCAAGTTCCTTTTCTGTCAGTCTTCCGGCACAGCCCTCCGTAAAGCCCTTTACGTAAATTTCATATAATCCCAGATCCAGAGAGACCTTTGAAACGTCCGGTTCATCCTCGGCAGCCGTATTCGCGCCGAATCGGATGGAATCTCCAAAATCATGCACCGCCAGCCCCGGCATGACCGTATCGAGGTCAATCACGCAGATCCCTTCGCCCGTCGCGTCGTCAATCATAATATTGTTGAGCTTGGTGTCGTTATGCGTTACCCGCAGCGGCAGTTCTCCCCGCCGTAACATTTCTCCGAGCACATCCGTCTCGCCGGCCCTTTCACGCGCGAACGAAATTTCCTCCTGCACGCCAGCCGCAAGCCCCATTTTATCTTCCCCAACAGCCCTCTCAAAATCCCGGAACCGCTTTGCCGTATTGTGGAAATCGGGTATCGTCTCATGGAGCGTATGTGCCGGATAATCCGCCAGCTCCGCCTGGAATTTCCCGAAAGCAAGCGCGCTGTGATAAAAATCCTGCGGCGTTTTCACCTCGTCATAGCAGGTCGCCCCCTCGATAAATCGGTACACACGCCAGCATGTTTCATCCTCCGCCTCAAGATAGCTTTTGCCTTCCTTCGTCGGAACGATGTTTAAGGTCTCCCGCTCGGGTTCCCCGCCTCTTGCTATGATTTTCTTTCTCAGATATTCGGTCACACCACATATATTTTCCATCAGCTCTGCCGGCTTTGTAAAAATGGAGGTATTAATGCGCTGCAATATGTACTTTTTCCCGTCTTCCATCACAACACGATAGGTTTCATTAATATGCCCGCTGCCGTAAGGCTCCAGGGAAACCACCTTCCCCTGTACCGAAAACCGGGTAATTATTTCCTCTGCTCTCATGCTTTTCTCCCCCTATTCCCACAATTTCTGCGGATAAAGCCCGCTTTGCTTCATCTGCGCGATTGCCGCCGTAACCGCAGCCTTATCCTCGTGATAGGTAACGCCATACCAGCGGTCCTCCGACTTTAGCACCGAAACGACCGCCTTTTTCTCTGTCAGCAGCTCACCTACCACCGCAGGCAGGAAAAATTCACATTTTAACGGATTTTTCTTCAGATTCTCATCCAGAAACTTCGGAAATCTTGTTTCCAGCTCCTGCAAAAATTCCGGCGTAAAGCCCCACAGATTCATCGAAACCGTGCTGCCAGCCGGGATTTCCGTCCAGCTTTCCCCGTCATCCTCCGTATATGCGGTGATGTCTCCCCGTCTTTCTATATGGGTTCTCTCAGTAATCGAAAGCAGATGCATCTGCGCATCTGTCGCGCACACGCCGCGCGCCACATGGCCGTTTTCCGTCAGCGTATTTTCCAGCGTGTAGCCTACCATCGCGTAGCGGTATTGCACATCCTCCCCCTGTCCCGCCAGATAATCGTAAATTGCACAAAAGGCGTGCCTGCCATAAAAGTCATCTGCATTGATGACCGCAAACGGCGCATCCACCACATCCTTGCAGCACAAAACGGCATGCCCCGTCCCAAACGGCTTTATCCGCCCCTCCGGCACGTCATAGCCTGCGGGCAGCTTTGCAAGCTCCTGATAGACATATTCCACCTGCATCTGCTTTTCCATGCGGTCGCCGATCATTGCCCGAAAATCGGCTTCATTTTCTTTTTTAATAATGAATATGACCTTCTCAAATCCCGCCAGCTTTGCGTCGTACAGAGAAAAATCAATGATCAGATGCCCTTCCCCGTCTACCGGGTCGATCTGCTTGAGTCCGCCGTAACGGCTTCCCATTCCGGCTGCCATAATGACCAAAATCGGTTTTTTCATACGTCCACCCCTTCTCCTTTGATACGGCACTGCGTCTGCCTGCCGTTCGTCACATTGTTCTGCTGCTTTTATCTTTATCTTAACACCATTTTCCAAAAATGCTTTGCACGATCCCTCATGAAATGTGCACAATTGTATTTGGTTTTTGCCTGTTGCCTCTGTGCATTTTTGATTTTTTCCCGTCTGTGTATTATAATAAATACAGAAAAAATACAATCCATCAAAGAACAAAGAGGTGCATAATGCCGGATTTTCTATTTACTCCGCTGCATTCGGAGATAACTGTCACCGACGTGGTCACGGTTCACTATTTTGAATACCGCAGCGACTTTTATTTTGCAGGGGAACGTCATGATTTCTGGGAGTTTCTTTTTGTAGACAAGGGAGAGGTCCTTGTCATGACAAACGAAGCGGAGCACACGCTCACAACCGGAGACATTATTTTCCATGAGCCAAACGAATTTCACAATGTGCGCGCAAACGGCGTAGTCGCCCCGAATCTGGTTGTGATCGCCTTTTCCTGCGCTTCTCCCGCTATGGATTTTTTCCGTAAACGGATACTAAAAGCGGGCGAACGGGAGCGCACGCTCCTTGCGAGGCTGGTCAACGAAGCGCTCCTGACCTTTTCCTCCCGTCTGGATGATCCCTTTCTGGCCGCTCTGGAATTAAAAGAAAGGCCGCCCTTCGGCAGTCTTCAGATGATAAAATTATACCTGGAAGCATTTTTGCTCGGCCTGATCCGCCGGGAAGGCAATCTCCCTAAGATTTCAAATCCCATGGGCTATTTTGAAAACTTTGAATTACCGCAAAAAACCATACGGCAGAAAAACGACCTGCTGCTTTACCGCCGCGCGGTGGCTTATCTGCGGGAAAATATCGGCCGTCAGCTTACCATGGAGCAAATCTGCCAGGAGCTTTCCGTCGGAAGCTCCCAACTTCAAAAGCTTTTTTCCGCGCATGACGGCTGCGGCGTCATTCACTATTTTTCCAGGCTCAAAATTGATGCCGCCAAGCAGTATATCCGGGCGGATAACCTGAATTTCACTCAGATTTCGGAAGCGCTCGGCTATAGCTCTGTGCATTATTTTTCCCGGCAATTCAAGAAATTTTCGGGCATGACGCCGTCCCAGTATGCTTATTCGGTCAAAGCTAAGATGAGCGACGGCCTGCTCTGATGCCGGGGCGAAAACACCCGCCCTCCGACGGCACGCTACTCCAGTTCCACGATCACATAGTCGCCCATGGCATGGTTGACATAAAAAATAAGACAAACGGTTCCGTCCCTGCGATAGGAATATCCCATCGTCTCATTTTCGCCGTAATCCTCCACACTCCCGTCAAAATGGGACAGGCTTGCGGCAAGCGCCTCCTGCGTAGGCTCCATCCAGATAAAATTATATTCCAGAACATCCCGCATGGTAATTTCACTGGACGGGGAACCCTCCGCATCCAGCAGCGTGTACCCCTTGGTCCCGTCAAACAGCAGCGCGGCGGTTTGCCCGGGATCGGCCATATCCGCAAAAGTAACCTTCTCTCCGGTCTGCATATTAATATTGTAGGAAGTGAGCGCCGCCGACGGATACGCCGCCCCCTCATAGGCATAATAGGCGTGGCAGGTCAGCGAAAGAAGCTCGTCACTCTGCTCCTCCACGGTAAAGGTCATGCTTACCGAATCGTTTTCCCCGAGCGGGCTTTCCTCCGTATCTCCGGTCATTCCGCCTGCCATCTGGATCGCCGCGTCCTCAAATATTTCATTCCACTCCTGCTGCTTCTCCTCATTGCTCCATCCGGTAATCTGCGGATAATTAATATCCACCAGATCACTCTTGGCGTAATTCACCATCTCCACCTGATAAGGCTGCTCCTCCGTCTCAGTCTCCTGCACGTTCTCCGTGGAAGACTCCGAAACAGGCTCGGACGGCTGTCCGCTATTTCCGCAGCCCGCGGCAAGCACCAGCGCCGCAAGCATACATACTGTCACTCTCTTTTTCATTCTCTCAGATTTCCTTTCCCTTATATATATTCCAAAAATTTTCTCACGTCGTCCGGTGTCGCGGCAAAATGCTCCGCTCCGTGCGCCTCCAAAAACGGCCGGTCCCGAAAGCCCCAGAGCACGGAAATGCAGGGCAGTCCCGCGTTCTTTGCCGTCATGATATCAACATCGGAATCACCGACATATACCGCCGTCTCCGGCGTCCTGCCAAGCTCCCGCAATGCCGCAAACACGGTGTCCGGGGCGGGCTTCCTTGCAACTCCCGTTCTCTCCCCGATGGCAACTTCCACGATTCCCTCAAAATATAGCTCGTTCAGTTCCTTTACAGCGGAATCCAGCTTATTGGATACGATCGCAAGGGCATAACCGTCCTTCTTAAGGCCGCGCAGCAATTCGAGAATGCCGTCATATGGCGGTATGGTAGATCGTCAGCATGCAGTCCTTAATTATGCGGGCGGACAATGGTTCGTTGAGGATTTGGGAAGCAGGAATGGAATTAGAATCGAAAAGAAAGAGGATGGAAAACTGTATCAAGTATCAGGGGAACATTTGTGTAGGGTAAATACAGGAGATATTCTTTATATTGGAAATACCAGACTAAAAGCATTGTAGAGGAGAGAAGATCATGAGCGGTAATTTGATTCGCTGTCAAAACGGGCATTTGTTTTCAAGCAGAAGGTATGGGACGGTATGTCCGTATTGCAACATTGAAACGGCCACAAAGGAGAAAAAAGCGGTTGAAAGGAGTCAGGAGGAGATAGAAGATATTTTATTCCTTGAGGAAGAACATCCTGTCTGTGGCTGGATTGTGTGTGTAAAAGGCCCGAGAAGAGGAAAAGATTACCGGATTATGGATGGTAAGAACTTTGTGGGTAGGGCGGACGATATGGATATTCAGATACTTGGGGACAATAAAATATCCAGGAGAAACCATGCGGTCATTGTGTTTGACGCTAAAAAGAGGGAAAACATGATTCTGCCAGGTGACAGCAATGGGTTAGTATATTTGAATGGACAGGCAGTTTATCTTCCGCAGCCTTTAAATGCATATGATTTAATTGAAATGGGGGACAGCCAGTTTTTGTTTATCCCATTTTGTGGGGAGCATTATATGTGGGAGGATTCCAAATGAATGCCCCGCAAATAACAATATGTGTTTTGACAACAGCTTTGCTTTTATGCCTTTTCTACCGTGCTGTTTTGATGTTTGTAAAGGGAAAGAAGGGTTATGAAATTGGAACCTGCAAAACAATCGGAAGCCGGGAAATCCAAATGGATTATTTTATGGTGGAAGAAAATGAAAACGGCCTCCTTGCGGTGCTGGCAGATGGCAGAGGAAAAGAATCCGGGGGCAGGATTGCGGCCAAAACAGTCATACAGGTATTCAGGGAAATCTTTGATACATATAATATGTTGGATCACCCTTCCTACTTTTTCCAAAAGGGCTTTCAGACAGCAAATAGGGAAATCCTAAAGCAGATGGACGAAGGAAGGGGCATGGCCTCTGCAAGTGCGGTTATGGTTCAGGACGGTTTTTTGTTTTATGGAATTGTGGGAAACGTAAAGGCAGCCGTTTACCGAAACAATGAAATGGTATCCATCGGAAGCGGGCATACGGTGGATGTACTGGCGGAAGAAAAGTATTACCAGGGAAATATTACAAGAGAAGATGCGCTTTCCATGCTGCATGAAAAGAGAACTTATAACTATCTCGGTAGGGACGGTTTTCGGCAGATTGAGTTTTATGATGAACCGATACGTTTAAAAAAAGATGATATCATTGTGCTTTTCAGTGAGGGAATGTACCGGGGGCTTGCTTGGAAACAGATAGAGGATGCTCTTGCACAGAAGAAAAGTTGTAAAAAGATTGCTTTTGAGCTTGTAGAGGCAATTAACCGGAAAAAAGAAGATAAGGATAATGCCAGCGTTATTTTAATCAGAGTTGGAGAACCCAAATGAGAAAACAGAACAGCAATTTTGAGGCGAAATTTATTTCTGAAGAAGGAAGCAAAATAAAGAACAATGATTACTTTGGATATGTGGAGCTGGATGAGTTTGCCTGTTATGTGATAGCAGATGGCATTACGGAACTGCCGGACAACGAAGGAGCTAAGCTGGCAATCGAAACAATTATTGTGAATTTTCAGTCTGCACCGTCCATATCCAGGCATTCTGTAAAAAGGCTTTTAAAGCTGGCAAACCGCGTTTTGCTAGGAAAGGAAAGTTACAAGCAGCTAAAGGCATCTGTCACGGTTGTAGTCACAGATTATCAAAAGATGCGTTATGGCTATGCGGGGAATACCCGGTTGCGTATCTATCGGGGTGGGACGGTTTATGAACAGACAACGGATATGTCCCTTTCCCAAGGCATGGTGGAGAGGGAGGAAATTCCAAAGGATGAGGTCATGCGCCACGAGGAAAGGAACAACCTCTATTCTTATCTAGGCATGAAAAATTTTCGGCCTGTAATTTCAAAAAAAATAAAGCTGTTAGAAACGGATATCATCGCCCTTTATACGAGAGGCATCTGGGAAAATGTACATGAAGCAGAGTTGGACGATGTGTTTGAGGAAGCGGACAACGAAGCACAGGGAACCATTGACAGCATAGAGGATATTCTGCTTTCCAGACAGCCGGAAAACTTGGATAACTACACGCTTGCCGTTATTTTTATAAATAAGGTATATCAAAATCCACAGAAAAGAAAGCGCATCAAAAAAGATTATTCTTATCAGTGTGATAGCTCTAGTTATCCTTGCCGTGATTTGTGTAGTGGTTTGGCTTCTTTACCGAAAGAAACAGCAGCAGAGAGAGGACATGAACTATTATTTTACTAGTACGATTGAATATATTAATACAGACAACTATGTCCGGGCACAGGAGGAATGTACACAGGCACAAGAACTGGCGCAAAAGTTGCGGGACGATTCTATGAAAAACAGGCTTCAGGAATATCTGATCGTGATTGAAACTGTGCTGCTGGCAGATGAAAGCTATGCCGACGGGGACTATGAGGAGGCGAATGGTTATTATCTGTCGGCGATTGACCGTGCTCGGTATGCCGATAATGTGGGAACGGACTATATGGAAAAAAAGCTGGATAAGATTAGCATATTCCTGTCTGTGGAGGATGAGATTGCCTTGGGGGACGCCTTGATGGAACAGGGGGACTACGAGGGAGCTGAGGAGAAATACCTGCTCGCAAAACAGGCAGCGCTTTCCGTGCATGATGTCGAAGGAAAGCAGAATGCAATGGACGCATTGGAAAAACTTTATCAGGAAAAAGCAAGCGCGGAAAGCGAGGCACAGGAGGCGGCGGACAGCCAGGCGGAGAAAGAAGTGGCAGCTGCAGAGATGATGGCGGCTGGAGATTCAGCCTGCTTAGAACAGGATTATACCGGGGCAAAGGTATATTACACAATGGCGGCAACCAAGTATCAGGAATTGGAGGACAACGTTTTAAGTGGCATGGCAGAGGAAAAACTTTCTGCTGTGGAAGAAAAGCTTGCAGAGCAGGACGATAAGAGAAAAAGGGCGGAGACTTATGAAGCCCAAGGACTGGCAGGCAGACAGTCGGGGGATCTGTGGGGCGCGAAATCACAATATATGTCGGCAAAATCAATCTATCAGGAACTGGGCAGTGATGAGGACGTACAGAGAATTACAGACATCCTTGCAGAGATAGATGTACAGATTGCGCAGACAGCAGGCTGATGGGAGCAGGTATGGAGAACAGGATAGAACTGGAACAGTATGTACGGAAACGGCTGGCAGAGATAGATAATTTGGACGAGCGGAGATTTGCAAAGGAGTTATTGCTGGAAGGACTGATACCGATTTTTGATTTGCTGGAAAAAAGATATGAGGATTTGGAAAAGCGTATCTGGCAGGAAATTGAGATTCACAATGAAAAATATGCCGTATTTATGACAGTAATAAAAAAGGATGACTATGATCCGATTAACAGCACTCTTTTTCCCATTTGCCCTGAATTTATGGAAGGAAGGGAAGAAAACCAAGAGAATGATGAGAAACTGGCACCATATCTTGTTTATTTTAACGGGAGCTTTCGCAGGAGGATGGAATTTGAAAAAACAGGGGTTTTGTCCGGCATAGATTCCAGTGGGAAGGAGCATGTACTTCATATCTGCAAGGCAGAATGTTTCCAGAAAGCAATCAAAGATTTGCATCAGATGTTTGTCACGAACCAGATAGGGTGGGTGACTGTGAATACTGCATATCTGGATCGCTTTTATGAAGTATATTGCGATGAGAAAAGTGATATTAGAGATTGGAAGATTGATTTCAAAGGCTGGGAGGCAGACATTAAAACGGGAATGTTGCCTTTGTGGAATATTGAAAAATTTACCTTCGACTGCCGGAAATTTATGGTCCCCTGTATAGACGCAAAATATTACGAGCACGAACTGAATTTAAGAAATTATGATTCGGAGAGCGGCTATATGATTGGCCTTAATGAAGATATATTGAAAATCCGACATGAAAAGGATAGGATTATCATGACTTCCTATAAAGAATCTTTCCAGAATTGGGTTGCATACCGATTTGCAGGTAACGTGGATATAAGCTCTCCAGGATACAGAAATGAGATTTTGGGAAATGCGAGGAAGAAAAGCTTTTTCCAAAATTATACAGAATATCGTGAAAGAAGGTCAGGGAGTAAGACAGAGCTTTTTTGGATGGTAGAAAGTTTTGAAGATAATTCCCACGTGGAGCTGATAGACTGTGCAGTGACCTCCAAGGAGCCGCCGGTTTATCTTGAGGGGGATATGAATCCGTTTTCCGATGGAACAGTTTTCCTGATGGAAACAAGAAAAATATTGGTATTGTCTTTCCGGCGGAAGAGGCCGGATGCTGATTTTTGTGAAGATATGGTACGTTTTTTTACTTCACAGATACAGATGTCATTTTGCGAATACAAATGCGTTGGAATTTTAGTGGAATAGATAGGAGGCGGCTGTTCAGGATTTATGAATTATGTATGGGAAGTTGTATTGTCAGCGAAAGAAAACGGAATAGAAGAAGAACATTTACGGTATCGGCAGGCGAGGGAATACAGCCCTTATCTGGAAGTTTCCTTTTATGATTTGAATACAGTTTCCGTGGAACAAAATATCATAGAAGTAAATCCTTTTTACCGATTTTATCAGATTTTTGAAAACATCCTGAATATCAACAATCAAGGATGCGAGAATACGAAAGCGCTTCTTCTGGATGCAGTTTTCCATTACCTGGCGCATACAGATCTTAGGATGGGAATGACAAAAACGGAATACTATCTTGGATTTTTAAACAAAGAGATGGAGAGCGGGAGTTTTGGCACTAAGGCAAAAAAGGCAATTGACCTGTTTTCACATTACGAGAGGAAATATATTATGCTGGCACTATTGGATGTCAGCCGTTCAGGAAACCAGACTGCGGTTTTTGAGAAGCTGTTCAGAGAAATATATGGGCGGTCTATCATTTATGTGAGTCGGGATGTGGCAAATGAGCTTTATATTTATGTAGGGGAAGAGCAGACCAAAGAGGAAGAGACTCGGGTGGAATTTTTGCTAGATACATTTCTGCCAGTTGGGACACAGACTGAAATATTTTATTTAGAACATTTTGGGATTTTGGACGAAGAGGAAACTATGATTTTAGACAGGCTACTTTTGATATAGCGGGAAAACCGAGCAAGGAGAGTACGAACTGATGGCAGATAGAACGGCAGGTTATGAAAAAGCAGAGCTGGAGTTAATGACAACATATCAGTTGAGGGAAATCTGTTTCCGTGAAAAAATCATAAACGGAATCATTGACCCTCTTGACAGAGAAGAATTAATCCGTACGATTATGCGTTCTAAGGGAAAAAGAATGGATTTCTTTATATGCGAAGACCTGGAAGAAGGAAGGGACAGGTTAGAGGGGTTTTTGGCAAAGAGCAGAATTACTTTCTTGGAAGATACAGGCTTATCTTGTAGTGGGAAAATTGTGGCTTATGACAGTCTTTCCATAGAGTATTATGACGGATATACCATTCCCTACCGCAAGGAGCTAGCGGGAACTAACGCATTATTAATAGGAAGCGACAGGAAAATCTGCACTATTTTAAATATGAAAGAGCGTGAGGGAGATCGGGAAAATCTGTATATCACAAAGCCTGCGGCGATGCGGGCACAGGAAACGCAAAGAAAGGATTACCGTATTTTCTGTATGGACCGCCGTTTGTCCGAGTGCCTGTACAAGCTTTATTATGGAGAGAATACAATACTGCCAGAGCATATTGAAATATACAATATTCCTCTAATTGATTTTGTGGTAAAACAGCCCGTGGCGCTGACACTTCCGCTGGCCATTGATTTTGGCTCAGTGAATACTGCGGCTGGGGTGTATTTAGACACTGTTTATTTTAACAGTATCGGAAATCAAGCGGCAGTGGAAAGCTGCCGGGAAAATGCAATCAGCTATACGGTGTTTGAGGATGGAGATAAAGAGAGCATACTTTTACCGAGCGTCATCAGCGTAGCAGCAGTAGAAGAAAACGACTATAAGCTTCTATATGGCTATGATGCACTCCGGCTTGCAGATGCCAGCTATATTGACGAGGGCTTTTGCATCTTTTATGACATCAAACGCTGGATAGGGGAATATGACAAGGAAGAGGAAATTGTTGACAGGCAAGGCAGGCGTCGATTCGTTAAACGTGCGGAGCTTTTGCGCCGTTTTTTTCTTTATATTATTCATAGAACGGAAAATCGGTTTAAGTGCCGTATTTCGCAGGTGCATATTTCAAGTCCGGTAAAGCAGAAGTACTATTTCCAGAAAATGTTTCAGGCAATTCTTCCGGATTACCAGATTAATACAGGAGAAATGCTTGATGAGGGTATGGCGGTACTTTACCATACAATAGCACAGCAGAAGGACTCCTTGGAGGATGACGAGCTCTATGAGGCATTAATTATAGATTGTGGAGGAGGGACAACGGATCTGTGCTCCTACCGATTCCGCATACAGAACCGAAGGGCTGCCTACAAAATTTATATGGAAACGACCTATGAGAATGGCGATACTGATTTTGGAGGAAACAATCTGACCTACCGTATTGTGCAGCTTTTGAAAATAGCGTTAGTATATGCGGAAGGTACTTCGGATGTCCAGGGAATAAAAGAAATCTTGGAGCATATGGATACAGATGTCTATCGCTTTGTAGATGCACATGGCGTAAAAGAATTTTATGGATATTTGGAACAGGAGTACAAAAAAGCCGAGGCAATCCTGCCAACCAGATTTGCGGATTTTGAACACCATAACCGCAACGAATATTACCAGGTAAAAAATAATTTTTACACGCTGTTTCAAACAGCAGAGCAGATTAAAAAAGCGTTGTATGGGACAGTTGGGACTTTAGAGGTCAGGGTAACAGCGGATGGCGGAACAAAGGACAACAAAACAATCCATTTGGATAAATGGAAATTGTCGTTCCGAAATGGTCAGGAACTATCTGTAAAAAAGAAAATCCCGGAAGTTACCCTGAATTATTTTGAGATAGAGCTTTTGCTGTCAGGAGAAATCTATGGGATTGTACTTAAATTCATGGAAGAATTATATCAGACGGGAAGGATTCAGGGTTTTTCTTTTATTAAGCTTACTGGGCAGTCCTGTAAAATTAATCTGTTTAAGGATGCCCTAAAAGAATTTGTTCCCGGGCGCATGATACAGTTTCGGAAACGTGCAAGCATTGATGCTGCTGACTTTGAGTTGAAAATGACCTGTGTGAATGGAGCATTGGAATATCTGCGTGATAGGAAATATGGCCTGGCAGATATTCATCTGGATAATGGGAAGGCCGTCCTTCCATACCGTATTACCGCTTATACGCATAATGGGAGGGAAGTGGTGCTTGTGGATGGATTCCGGGATTGGAATCAGTCGGGAAGCGTACTGAGGCATATGGAGGATTTGATACTGCAGCTCCATTTGAAAGACGCATCAGGAGAAGAACACTGCAGGTTTCAATACATATGCAGGCTGGAAGACTTCAGTAAAAGGAGCTATGAGGAGATAGCTTCTATTTACGGGGAACACATTTTGCAGAAGGAAACAGACAGCATTGAAAATGGGGATGTAAAGTTTTTTGTCTGGGCAAAGCAGGAGGAGTGGGGGTTCCAGGTAATCCCTGTCTATTGTGACGCAGATGAACTCTATCTGGGAAAGGAAGAGTTTTTTGGTTTTGAAAACGATAACTGGGTCAACAGTTTTTTTGACGGCAGGAAATAGGAGTGTAAAGTTATATGGAACATGATTATCCTTTGTTTGCGGGAAGGCGCATATTGAAAAAAGAAAGCTTATGGATGCTAAGAGATTACACCTATGCAGGATGGCAGCTCTATTATGCTGATTATACGGATGGTATTTTGGGTGGATGCGGCATTCGGGCGGAGGAAGGAGCTCTTGCCATTGAAAAGGGAATATTAAAATTTCGTGGTTTTATCTATCTGCTGCAGGAGGAAGAAATCGTGCCTTACCAGCCGGAAAATGCGTGGAGGTCGTTGAAAGCAGAATTTTCAGA
Organism: Candidatus Acetatifactor stercoripullorum; assembly: GCF_944382095.1. Classification (NCBI taxonomy): domain Bacteria; kingdom Bacillati; phylum Bacillota; class Clostridia; order Lachnospirales; family Lachnospiraceae; genus Acetatifactor; species Candidatus Acetatifactor stercoripullorum. The sequence goes on along the minus strand of NZ_CALWMU010000022.1, from coordinate 31,568 downwards.
GGAAGAGTGCAATCCAGACAGTAAGACTTACCATGTCCGTTTCTTCTTAGATGAAACTCTCCAGTGCAGTGAAAATCAGTTGGAAATGTGCCGGTTCTATCTTAGGGAGGGGGCAGCACTGCGATACAGCTATAAAAGTTTTTCTGATATGGCGACAGAATACGATACGGTTAACCTAATATATGCGGCTGTAGCGGGCGTGGGGGAAACTACACTGCATCCTGCGCTTCTGCTTAAATTTGCAGAGGAATTGTGGGAAAAAGAGGGGAAGGACATAGTAGATATAAATTTTTGTTTTCTCATATGGAATGCGCAAGGAATGGTGGAGCGTAGGGTGATTGCGGCGTATTTAAGTGAAAAAAGCGGGAAAGAAACGATAGAACAAATGCGGCAGCACAGCAAAAAGAGCCTTTATGAAAAGCTTGTACGAATTGTAGACAACAGGGTAGGGCCAGAAAAAAACCGGACAGCCGAAAAAAAAATAATTGTGGAGTGAGAGAGAAGGGGGCAAGGGGAATGGAAGAATTTTTGGATGAAAAAATATTGGAATACAGGAGAAGAGCCAGGGAGGAGAAATATAATTCCTTGGAAACTGGAATGTATATAAAAAATGAATTGGTTCAGTTTGAAAGAAAAAAATGTTTCAGGACAAACTGAGCATTATGCTTCCCACATCATTTGTCACGCTGCCACAAAAAATGGCAAAGGTTAAATATTCTTCCCAGCAAAGACCGCAGATTATTAAAACAAGCCGTGATACCACTGTCAATTTGGGCATGAGCCTGACCGATGTTGAAATTTATGAAGAGAATATCAAAAAATTAAGGGATCAATCGCAGGAAGCGCTGAAACGATTAAACCCGGCTTTCGTTTTTTATGAAAGCAAGGTTGAAAAGAAAAATGTTCCAATTGGATGGTTTGAATTTAAAAGTTATGGATTGGACACAGATGTATACAACCTTATGTTTATTACAATCATAGGAGGTAAAATGCTGCACGGTACTTTTAATTGTGATTACGCAGACACACTGGAATGGAGAGAACCGGCGAAGCAGATGATGTTTTCGATTCTGGATCTTTCGAAGGAGGAAAAACGGGTATGAGAGCGCAGAGAATCACATTGGAGCCATTTGAATTATTAGAAGTGTTGCAATGCAGCGGCACGGTTTGTGCAAATCAACACGGTTTTATGGCAGTCAAAGGATATATGGAAAGCAGTAAAGAAGATGAGTATCTTCAACTATTAACTGAGCCCGTATGGTCATCCGTAAAAGTATATGATGAGAATGAAAAGAGTGAAATTTTATTTACGGGAATCGTGACATATGGAGCTATCGGTGTTGAAAACGGCCTAAAAACATTAGAAGTCATACTCCAGACCGGCAGTTTTTTGATGGATTTAGATTTCCATATCAGAGCATTCCAGGATTCCGGCTGCACTTATGATCAAATACTTGCTTCCTTTGGAAGTTCCTATCAGGAATATGACTACATTATGGAAACAGGCAATAGGAAAAGCATCAACCGGTTTTTATGCCAATATGAGGAAACAGACTGGGAATTTGCAAAGTTCATCGCAGACTTGTGCGGAACAGCTGTTTATCCGAATTACATTGGAAGCGGCATAAAGTTTTATTTTGGCAGACCTGCAGGTGCTTACAGGGGACAGATACTGCTGACAGAGTTTGGTGTCCGGCAGACAAATATGGGCGTTTTTTATGAAGGGACATTAAGGGAAATTTATGATCTTGGGGACAGCGTAAGTTTCCATGGAAATACCTTGTCTATAATAAAAAGACAAACAGAAATGCAAAAAGGAGAGCTATACCATACATATACATTCAGCAGCCAGGTTCTTGAGCAGCAGCTATTCCATGCCAGCCGCTTAGCCGGGATATCGCTGGAGGCAACAGTGATGGGGGTGAAAGGCACTTCTGTAACACTCCAGATACATAAAAATGAATATCCTGGTCCTGGCAGATGGTTTCCATATGCAACAGTGTATTCGTCACCGGATGGAAGCGGCTGGTACTGCATGCCGGAAACAGGGGATAGCGTAAGGCTGTATTTTCCTTCCGAGGATGAGAATGAAGCTTATGTGCTAAGTTCAGTACATCTGCCTTCAAGCAACAGCGCACAAAGGACGAATCCTGATTACAAATCTATTATGAACAAACAAGGAAAAGAAATTCTGCTGAAGCCGGATTCCATTTTGGTGACAAACAATAATGGCATGTCTGTCGAGTTGGCGGATCAAGATGGGATTTCCATTATCAGTGATAAAAAGATTACCATCCAATCAGAAGAGGCAATTGAAATTACGAGTGTAAAAGCAAATATAGACTTAGTATCCCCCAAGAAAATTTCTTTAAAGCAAGGGAATACCAGCATGGTATTATCGGAAAGCATGATGATGACAGGAACAAAGGTTCGATTGAATTGATTTAATAGAAGGTACATTATGGATAGAACAGAGCAGATAAATGACATTATCAGCGATTACTATGAGGAAAGGTATACAAAGAGTAAAGAGAAAATAAAGGATTATTACTGGAAAAATTGGGAGAGTATTCACCGGGAGTTTGCACAGACTGTATATCGGGGAGCTGCGGTATGTAGTGATATGGGGAAAAAAGTAAATTATATTATCCTATCCATTTTATTCAGCAGCAGTCTGACAAAGAGCTACGAAATCCAGATAGGTTTTTATGATGATAGACTTCAGCTGGACGATGCGCCTGTATGTGAATACTGGAGTCCGGCATTTATTTTTGAGTTTATAGAAGAAGATATGGAATTTTTTAAGCGGATGGCGGCAAGGAAAATACCCAGGATAAAAGAGTATGAGCTGGAGGGCATACGCAATACATATATTTGGAACCATTATTTCTTGGTAATGCTGCTTTTGAGGGAATTAATACCTGCATCGGTTGAGGAGATATGTCAGAAGTTTAATGTGCTGGATGAAAAGGTCAAGGTTATACTTGGCAGGTATATGGAGAAGGGTATCCTGATATATCAGAAAGGGCAAACAGATGAAGTATTTTCTTCTTGAAACAGATAAAAAAATTTCCCAGCTGCCACAGTTAGTCCGTTGGTATGAAAAAATAGACATCCGGAATATCCATTTAGAAAGTGCCTATAAAATATCTTCCCGGCAGCTGCTGTTTGTGAAGGGGGATGAGGATACTTTTTATCCGGATATTATCTCTACGCCGCTTTTCTTAATGTCCCAGGAGGCGAAGAAGGTGGTAACTATGTATGAACCCAGGACAATATGGAAAGAAACTGTATTATTAGATCAGGATGCGGAGAAGGTATCCCGGTATTTTCTGCCGATTTTTGAAGAAGTGGACTGCCTTGCCCCGGAGACGGTTTTTAATCTGAACCACAGCCTTTTGAAAGAAATTGTACTAGACAGGGAAAAAATAAAGGATTGTGCTATTTTCAGGATAGGGAATATAGAAAAGCAGTATATTGTAGGAAACCTTGATATTGTAGAAAGTATGCTAAAAAGAGGGTTTCGGGGCATCGGCGTAACAGAGCTGCGGGTAACATAGGAGGAAAACGATGAGTGAGCAAGGCAATCAGGAAAAAGGACTGAAAAAAGACATTGATCAGATTCAATGCCAGCAGGAAGAATGGGATGCATTTGGGGAAGAAGAACAGCAGGAAGCGTATGACAAGCATGAAGAATTAGAATTGGAAGACACGGATGAAGAAGAATCGGCGGCAGTCATAAAGGAACATCTGATGCAGCACAATGCAAATAAGGAAAAACCAGCATATCTGGTACGGGGTGCAGAGCTGATGTGCAGCCAGGGAAGCAATAAGCGGAAAATGAACCTGAGTCCTTGCCATGGGGTCTATATTAAGGTTCATGCCGTTGTACATGAGTTAGACTGCATTCAAGGAGAAGAGGAAAACATCACATGGTTTGGCGTCTGCACTCCCGGGGAAGATTTAGATACGGAACAGATACAGCTGGTGGGGGACGACGGGAAAGAATGCCATGGGAAAAAGTGCAAGCCGCATATTATAGGGACGTGGCTGGAGTCTTATGATAAGACCAGGATTGTAGATAATTCAAAAAAAGTAGAGAAAGATCCAGAACATCCAGAAGGCTGCAATACATTAACAATGGATTCCTTTCTGGTCTGTAAACACGGAGGCATTATCATGCCCATTAATTCCGGGCAGGACAGGGAGGTAAGTGAAGATGAATTTGACTATGCAACGGAAGATGAAAAAAAAGCTGCCCTTGATCGTGTCAAAGGGGAGTGTTCAGAAGATATAGACTGGGAAGAAGCAGATTGTGATGATTTACTGCATGCAAGGTTTAAAGAGGGAACCAGTGGAGCTGTGCATGGAACAGCGTTTGAAAATATAATTAAGGATGAAGAAGATACTTTTTCAGAACCTTCTGCCAGAGATTATACAGATAAAATAGTGGAATTCATAAAACAAAAAGAGGGATTTTGTGCAACACCATATAATGGCGGAAAAACAATTGCATATGGATTTGATATGTATCTCTATCCTGATATAGAAATAAATTACAATTCAGACGGTACGGTGAGTGAAGAAGAAGGAGAACGACTGCTCAGAATTATATTAGATCAGTCAAAGAAGCAGTTAAATGAATATTTGGATATAACGAATCAAGAACTGGATCAGAATGCCTATGATGCAGCGATAGATTTATATTATAATAGAAATTCCAATGCACTGACAAAACAGGTGGTAGATGCAATGTCAGCGAGGGATGATGAAGAAGTATGGAGTTTATTGGAGAATTTTGATTATAACTACGCTTATCAATACCTCTATGAAGGAAATGAGCAGGAAGCACAAGCATATGTTGATCGGAATCCTGGGCTAAAAGTGAGAAGGGAAGAGGAATATGCTGTTTATCAAAATGGGTTTTAAATTATCAGGGGAGGCTGTATATGAAAGGGAAAAAAAACAGCCGGCGTATCTTTCTGTAATAATCAAAGAAAGAGCAGGTGCAGAGATATGTGCAAGACAGGTATTATGCCAGATGCTGCCAGGGAAAATCTTCCTGCGGCTGTTTTATTTTTGAATTCCAATAAATCTGAGGAAAATATCCGTAAGAAGGCTGCAAAGGCCAGAGAAAAATGTCTCTCTCATGGAATTATGTTAGGGAATGACGTGGTCGTAAATAAGGGACCGGACAGGGATATTGACCGTGATGCAGTCAATCTGATCATTTCCTTTCTGCTGACCGGGCAGTATGACCTGGTGGCAGTGGACAAGTTGGCAGATCTGGCAGAGGATGGGGACGACCTGGAAGAATTTATGAAAGATGTCGGAAATATAGGTGCAGGTTTTCTGGAATTATCCACGATGAATTTTTATATGTACCAGAAAGAAAAGCCTGCCGCTGACAGTATCATCTGGATATGGGACGGGGGTGGCGGCTGCTGGTGAAGATTCGGAGAGGAGACATTCTGTATGTGGATTTCGGCGGCCAGTACCAGGGGAGCATGCAAGGGGGAATGCGTCCTGTGGTGGTCGTCAGCAACAACATGGCGAACAGGCACAGCACCGTAATTACGGTGGTTCCGCTTTCCAGCAAAATCTTTAAAAAGAAAAACCTTCCCACCCATGTGTTCGTGTCAGCGTACCGAGCGGAGGGACTGGAGCAGCACAGCATCGCCCTATGCGAGCAGGTGACAGCCCTTGACTATGGCAGAATTATTGAGAACATGGGAAGGGTGGATGGGGAAACTCTTGCGAGGATTACCGAGGCGGTGCAGGTGCAGGTAGGAGTATTTAATAAATATAACTGATAAAACAACAGCGGGAAACAGAAGCTTTCCTGCCGGGATGACAGGAGGAAGCATGGAAAGAGAAAAGTATGGGACAAATTTAGCGTATGAGTCTGAAACCAGGGATGGGGAGACACAGATCAATGAAAGCAAAAATGCTGTTTATCAATGGATGCTTGACGCTGCGAACCGGTATTCGGCTGATGTTCCGCAGGCAGTCCTGGAGGAAATACAGTCATATTACCTGCGCGAGGAAGACTGTGTAATCACGATGGAGGAAGCGGCCCGGAAGGTTACGTCTGACATGATTGAGAAGTATATCGCGGCAGAGCTGGATTTCCGCCTGAAGGATTTCGATCCGGAGATGAAGGCAGATGAAACTGAAAGAATACTGGAAAAGCTGAACAAGCCTCTGAGTGATGACGAGGCAAGAAAGGTTGGGGCAAATTATAAAATGGCTGGGGAGGAGTATGCAAAAGCCATGGCAGGCTATTTTACTTTGGATCATTCCAATGTGAAAGCCTGTGAAAAAACTGAAAGAAAGGCGGCTGAGGAAGCTCCGGATATGCAGGAGCATGACCAGGCCGCAGGAAGGAATGGGCAAAAGGAAAGAAGCAGATAGAAGAAAAAAGAACCACAGCGAAGCCGGGCGGATTGCCCGGCGTCTACATATCTGCCCAAAAAAGGCAGGATGTGCCTTTCATGCCGCAGCATATGGAAGGAACAGGCAGAAATTTATGTTATGGGACAATCTGCCGTACGAATACAATAGGAAAGAACAGGCATAAAGAGGGAGCAGTATGGATTTTTCAATAGAAGAATTGAAGCGTATGCAGTCAATGAATATCATGGACTTAAAGCGGGAGGAGCTTATCAGTGCAGAGGAGATCGTGATTGACACGGGGCGGTGTGTGGAAAGCCGCATTCAGTCCTACATGGAACAGACAGGCAATCCATTCGCCCAGAATGTGGGGGAATATATTTTGCAGATTGGCTTTATGGAGGGAACAAATGATACGATAGATGACCGCATGATTCTGCTGACTAAGAGGAAAACGCAGATTATGGTTTGAAAAAACGGAAAGCGCTTTACAATCAAATAAAATTATGTTAACCTAAAGGCAGGATTATTTCAGTGGGAATCCTGATTGCAGGTTACACAGCCCCGTAGGACGGGTTTTGCTAACAATATTAAATCAGGAGGAACGCAGATGAAAGCAAAAGAATTTTATAATGTAGCCATTTATCTCCGTTTAAGCCGTGATGATCTTTCCACCGCAGGCGGAGGGGATATTGGCAGCATTGACGCAGGAAGCAGAAAAGCAGAAAGCAACAGCATCCGTTCACAAAGGGACATGATCCGTTCTTATATCCGCACACAGGATAACATGGAAATCTACGATATTTATGTAGACGATGGTTTTTCCGGAGCCAATTTTGACAGACCGGAATTCAAGCGGATGATGCAGGATATAGAGGCGGGGAATGTTGACTGTGTCATAGTAAAGGACTTATCCAGATTAGGACGAGATTATATAGAAGCCGGGCGGTTGATTCAGAAGACCTTCCCGGCTTTTTCTGTGCGTTTTATCGCCCTTACAGACCATTTTGATTCACTCACAGCGGATTATCATGAGACGTCGCTGGTGGTTCCCGTGAAAAACTTTGTCAATGATTCTTATTCCAGGGACATATCCGGCAAAGTGAGAAGCCATCAGCAGGCAAAAAGGGAAAAGGGAGACTTTATCGGCGCATTTGCTGTCTACGGATACCGGAAAAGCGATAAAAACAAAAATCTTCTTGTGCCGGATGACTATGCTGCTGGTATTGTACGGAAAATCTTTGCATGGAAGATTGACGGTTACAGCAGCTTTGCCATTGCACAGCTGCTGGATGGAATGGGGATTCTTTCTCCGATGGAATATAAAAAGATGAATGGGGAGAAATACCATACCGGCTTTGTGACCGGAGTAAAAACAAGGTGGTCATCAGTTGCGGTCAAGAGGATTCTTACAAATGAAGCCTACATTGGGACGCTGGTGCAGGGCAAGGATGAAAAAGTAAATTATAAAGTGAAAAAGTCTATCAGGAAGCCGGAGGAAGAGTGGACGAAGGTTAAGGAAGCCCACGAAGCCATTATTTCAAAAGAGGATTTTGAAATCGTACAGGATTTGTTAAAGGTAGACACCCGTGCGGGAAGAGGAGAAAAAAAGTCGCACATCTATGCGGGACTGCTATTCTGCGGGGACTGCATGGAACCAATGACACGCAGAGTAAACCGTTACAAGGGAACGGAAACAGTTTCTTTTATCTGCTCCACAAAGAACAGGGGCGGGGGATGCAGCGGACATAAAATCCCAGAGGAAGATTTGAACCGTCTTGTACTGAATGGCCTGAAACAGCAGGTATCATTGTTCTTAGATAAAAGCAAGGTGCTTGAGGCAATCGGGCAGATGGAGATTCATTTTGAAGAAGTAGCAGCTTTTGACAAGGAGATTGAAAGGCTGTACAGCGAACAGGATAAATATCTGACGCTCAGGGCCGGCTTGTATGAGGATTTAAAAAAAGGAATCATTACGGAGGAAGATTTTAAGAATTTCAGGGAAATTTATGAAAAACGCTACCAGGAGCTTCAGCAGGCGGTCCGCAGCCAGGAAGAGACGATAAAAAGACTCTTTCAGTCGGGCGTATCCGCAGGCATGAACCTGGAGCGGATGAAAACGGCAATGCAGGTTACAGAGCTTGACCGTACCACACTGGTTACCTTTGTGAAACGGATTCTTGTGTATGAAGATAAGCGTGTGTACCTGGAAATGAGATTTAAGGAGCTGTTTTCAAAGGTGATTATGCTGGCGGATTATATAGATGCGGATAAGCAGCATGGAAAGGGGGGAAAGCCGGCTCTGCCGGCTGGAGCAGATGGCAAGAACCTCTAAAAAGCGGAAGGCATTTTCTGATGCAGCAGATAAGCCGAAAAAAATGTATTCTGTGGGTATTTATGCAAGGCTTTCCGTAGATGGAAGCAAGGCAGGCGGAAGGGATGCCTGCCTGCGGGCACGGAAAAATGAATCCATTGAAACACAGATTGAAATTGCAGAGGATTTTATCAGCAGGCAGAATGACATGACTGTATTTGACTGCTATACCGATATAGGAAAGACCGGAACGGATTTTAAAAGAGAAGGCTTCGAACGCATGATGCGTGATGTAAGGATGCGGAGGATTGACTGCATCATAGTAAAGGATTTGTCACGTTTTGGGAGAAACCACATCGAAACGGGAAACTATATCGAAAAGATTTTTCCATTCATGGGGGTCCGCTTCATAGCGGTTACAGACCATTTTGACAGCATGAACCTGTCCGGCGGGGATGAGACATGGGGTGTCAGCCTGAAAAATCTGGTCAATGAAATGTACGCAAAGGACATTGCTGCTAAAGTGAAAGCCAGCAGGAAAGAAAAATGGGAGCAGGGCAGCTATACAGGCGGTGTGCCTCCTTATGGATACCGTGCAGAGTGGATTGGTGATAAAAAGTGTCTTTTTATTGAGGAAACCACATCGGATATTGTAAAAAAGATATTTCAGCTGTTTCTTTCCGGAAAAAACAGGAAAGAGATTGTACAGTGGCTCTATGAGAACAGGGTGGCCAGACCTGCGGAATATCACAAAACAGGAAATATATACTTTAAAGAAGGGGAGCAGCCTGTGCAGTGGTCCAAGGGGACCGTAAAAATGATTCTGACAAATCCGGTCTACATGGGCTGCCTTGTGCAAGGGCGGACCTGCGGAAAAGATTACATGATGCGCAGCAGGCATGATATTGATTCCGGGGACTGGTCCGTAAAGGAGCATACCCATGAAGCAGTCATCAGTGAGGATATGTTTTTTGAAGCCGCCGCAAGGTTTGAAAAATCATCTGTTTACTGCAACAAGAAAGGATATTCCAAAGCGGTTCCGGTAGAGGAAGACATATTTGCGGATGTCCTTTTCTGCGGTGACTGCGGCTCGAAAATGACAAGGATCACTGCCATAAAACAGTTCAGCTCTAAAGACAGGGTGAGGACATACAGCTATAACTGCCCTAAGAAGGACCGGATTGACGGGGAAAAATGCGTTACGAAAAGCATTACCCTGGCATCACTTACCGATATTGTAAAGGAAGCGGTCCGGCAGGAATTTTCCCTTTCTGCAATGCGTCCAAAAGAGCTTGTGGAAAGCAATAAGCGGGAGGCAGAGGCCCAAAAGGAGGAATGGAACAGGCAGCTTCTTCACATTCAAAAAAGGATTGAAAATGTAAAAAAGCTCGGAAGCGAGCAGTACCTGAAGTACCGCATGGGGGAAATGGACGAGGAAAGCTTCCGGCGGGAAAAGGAAGACAACGATAAAACCACTCTTCTCCTGCAGAAGAAAAGTGCAGACATTGCAGAAAGATTAAAGAAAATAGACTTTGAAACGGCACAGAAGAACCATTTTCTGCGCACTTTGGTAAAGGGGAGTGAAAAAACAGATCTGACATCAGAAGCAGTCCGTACTCTGATACACAGGATCGAAGTCTATCCAGATCACAGGGTAAAGATAATATTTGCTTTCAGGAGGCAGGATATGCAGTTTGGAAAGGAGGGCATTTAGAATGAAAAGGTATCAGATTGCAATCTATATCCGTTTGTCAAAAGAAGATGACAGATGCAAGGAAGAAAGCAACAGCATCACAATGCAGAGAAGTCTTCTGGAAAGGTATGTGAAGGATCATTTTGCAGATTATGACCTGCATGAGTTTTGTGATGACGGCTATACGGGAACAAACTTTGAGCGCCCAGGTGTGCAGGATATGCTTGAGCGGGTAAGAAATAATGAAATTAACTGTATCATTGTGAAAGATTTTTCCAGATTTGCAAGAGATTATATAGAGCTTGGTTCTTACCTTGAACAAATATTCCCTTTTTTGGGCGTCCGTTTCATTTCCTTAAATGACAAATATGACAGTGACAATTATCAGGGCAGCATTGCGGACATTGATGTGAATTTTAAAAATCTTGTATATGACCTTTACAGCAAGGATTTATCAGGGAAGGTGCGTTCCGCCCTTGCTGTGCGGAAGGAACAGGGGCAGTATGTAAGCGGAAACAGCCCTTTTGGCTATGAGAAAGACCCAAAGGACAGACACGCCTTGCTGATTGCCGGGGACGAAGCAGAGGTTGTCAGACGCATTTACTCTTTAACCGTAGAGGGATATACGGCATCGGAGATTGCCAGACTGTTTAATGAGACCCATGTAAAGACGCCCATTGAATTTAAGATGGAAAAAGGAAAAACCAGCAGGATTCCCAAAGGGAACCGGTTTATGTGGACTGCCAGCACTATATGCCAGATATTAAGAAATGAAATATATATCGGCAGCATAGTGCAGAAGAAATACGAAAAGGACTTTGTGGGCGGGAAAAACCACATAAAGCCCCGTGAAGAATGGCTGGTCAGTTACGGCCACCATGAACCGATTATTGACAGGAAAGTGTTTGACAAGGTGCAGGAGGGGCGTGGAAAGAAAAGGAATCCCAAGCGTCATCCCACACATCCGCTTACCGGGAAGCTGGTCTGCGGCTGCTGCAGCAGAAATCTGAGTTACCGAGCAGGTCTTAACCCATATTTTACCTGTAAAAACCGCTATTCCAATGCAATGGATCATTGTGTGGATAAGGCCAATGCAATGTTCTTAGAGCAGTATATTCTGCTTATGATGCAGGACAAACTGGAGACAGAGGGAGAGCTTGAGAGGCTTACCAAGGATATGATAGACCGCTATATAGATAAAATTGTAGTCTGCGATGAACAGCGTATTGAAATCTTCTGGAAAGAAAATTCAAAGGTGTGCGGCTGTCGGTCTTGATTTTGCAGTTGTTTGACATGGAAGCCTGTATTTTCAGACAATGACTTAACAGCGGGTATCTGTTTTGAAGAAAAAAAGAGTAAAAATCTTGAAAAAAATGAAAAAATATGCTTTCAGGCACTTGACAGGAGAGGGCATCGACTATACCAACCCGGTATTTCGGGACGCAAATGGGCAGAGCCGTATTTTGGCTATCTGGGATCAGACCATTCAGGAGGGCAGTCCTCCGGAGGGATTTTTGTATGGAACCGAATACACAAGAGAGGATATCAACCGGGCCCTGGCGGCCCAGGACCCTTACAGCGTTGTGCCCAGCAGGGATGAAATCGGACACGGCAGTGCAATGGCTGGAGTGGCGGCAGGCAGCATTCTGGTCAATGGAAGCAGCTCCGCCTATGTGGGCGCCGCCCCCGATGCGGATATTCTGGTGGTAAAGTTAAAGGAAGCCAAGCAGTATCTGCGGGATTTCTATTTGGTGCCCCAGGGAGTGCCTGCTTTTCAGGAGAATGACATTATGCTGGCGGTAAAGTATGCGGACGGCTTTGCCAGACTGTTCCGCCGTCCGGTGGTCATCTGCCTGGGGCTTGGCACCAGCTTTGGAGACCATGCGGGAAACTCCGCCCTTGCCCGGTATCTGCGCTGGGTGGGAGTGAAGAGAAACCGGGCGGTGGTGGTCTGCGGCGGCAATGAGGGAAATGCGGCCCATCATTACCAAGGCGCTCTGGAAAAGCGGACCACAGCCGCCCCAAGCGGTGTAAATGTGGAGATCAGGGTGGCAGAGGATGTGAGGGGATTTTTTCTGGAGCTGTGGGGAAGCGTGCCTGATGTGTTTCATGTGACCGTCCGGTCTCCCGGAGGGGAAACCATTCCCGCAGGCCGTCTGGGTGTCAGACAGAGCATTACCTATGGCTTTGTGTATGAGAGAACCCGGGTTACGGTGGACAGTGTGCTGGTGGAACCCGCATCCGGTGAGGAGCTGATTCTGTTTCGGGTACAGGACCCAACGCCTGGTATCTGGACTTTCAGGGTGGAGGCTGTGGGAGAGGTGCACAACGGAACCTTTCACATGTGGCTGCCCATTACGGCGTTTATGAGCTCCCAGGTATATTTTTTGGAATCCACTCCCTATACCACTCTTACGGAGCCGTCCATGGCTGCGGATATTATCAGCGTTTCCACCTACAATGCAGCCAATAACAGCTTTTATGCGGAGTCGGGAAGAGGCTTTAGCAGACTGGGAGATATCCGTCCTGATTTTGCCGCTCCCGGGGTGAATATTTCCACTATTTACGGAAAGCAGACCGGCAGCAGCCTGGCGGCCGCCATCACCGCAGGCGCAGTGGCCCAGTTTATGCAGTGGGCCATTGTGGAGGGGAACAACGAGCTGGTGGAAAGCCGGGAGATCAAAAATTACCTGATCAGGGGGGCCTCCCGCAGCAGTGATTTAAGCTACCCCAACAGGGAGTGGGGATACGGCCGCCTGAACATGGTGGGAACCTTTGACGCGCTCATCGGGCTGTAACCCGTGCTTTGCTCACCGGCTCTGGGAGGTGAGGAGGTCTGAAATTTTCTGCTCGGTGATCAAGGAGGAAATGCCCACAAGCCCTGTTTCAGGAGATGTCTGGCGTCTGAAAACATATTTAAAGCGGGAGAGACCCTGCAATTCCTGCTGAATACGGTCTGCAAGCCGGGGCCCCAGCACATCGGAAACAATACCGCCCAAAACAATAGTCCTGCAGTCCAGCAGTGCGGCAATGTTGTTGATGCAGGAGGCAAGGGGAGGGGTAATATAATCTATGATATCCCCAATAAGGGAAGCATCCGGCTGAACGCTTCTGTCAAAGACCATGCCAAAGCGCTGCTTTTCTAAACTGAGCGGAGAAGAAAAGCAGCGCTTTGCAAGGCTGTATTTTGACAAGGAGCTGGGAATCGGATACTCCTTTGGCAGAATCCATATGAACAGTTGTGATTTCTCACTGGGAAATTACGCCTGCTGCCAGGAGGAGAGTCCACAGCTGGATGAAGGACAATGGGGAAATGAACCACGGGGGAGCCTTACTGCCTGAGTACAGAGCTTTGTGGGCGGAGTATTATATCCGGTTTCTGCGGCTGTACCAAAAGGAGGGGGTGCCGATCAGTTACCTTTCTGTGCAAAATGAGCCATATGCTGTGCAGACCTGGGATTCCTGCCTTTATTCTGCCAAAGAGGAGGGGGAGTTTGTACGGGATTATCTGGGCCCGGCCCTGGAAAAATCCCAGTTTCATGATGTAAAGGTTTTGGTTTGGGATCACAACAAGGAGCGTGCTTTTGAGCATGTAAAAGAAGTATTTGCAGACAAAGAAGCCTCTAAATATATCTGGGGAACGGCCTTCCACTGGTACAGCGGCGACCATTTTGAGGCGCTGGATCTGATCAGGAAAAATTGGCCTGATAAGAGCCTGATGATGACGGAATGCTGTGTGGACTTGACCTGTCCCAGCCAGAGCGCCGCTGCAGAACGCTATGCCCATGAGATCATTGGAGATCTGCGAAACGGAACCCGGGCCTTTTTAGACTGGAATCTGCTGCTGGATGAAGAGGGCGGACCAAACCATGTGGGGAATTTTTGCGACGCACCCATTCGGATGAATACTAAAACCGGAAAATTGGACGTTCGTTTAAGCTACTACTATATCGGACAATTCAGCCGTTTTCTTCCCACTGGCAGTGTGCGGACAGCCTCCACTGGGTACAGTGAGGATTTGGAGCATATTGCGTTTGGGCGGCCGGATGGCTCCACGGCGCTTATGCTGTTAAACAGAAGGGATTATGATCTGCCGGTGATTATTCGCATAGACGGCTGGTGGAAAACGCTGGAGGTGCCGGCCCATTCTCTGTCCACCGTCTTAATAGAGTAAAGGGAACGAAAAATTTGGTGATTTTTGCATAGTTTTTATTTTTGAATGCGTAGAATAAGAAAAATGGCGGTGATATGATTAAAAATATGAGAAACTTTTGTGCAGTTTGGGGATGCTGCACAAGGGTTTCGGTAAATGTTGTGTACGGCATATGGCTGTAGAGCGCACAATGCTTAAGAAAGGTGGAATTCAAATGAGGTACAGAAAGAAAGGATGGAAATGGAGACGGGCTTCCCTGAAAAGAGGCGTGGCGTTTACAGTGAGCGCTTCTTTGCTTTCGGGAAGCCTCTTTTTGTCTGACGGACTGACCACAAGGGCTGGCGGATTGATGAGTCTGGAGCAGTGGCAGCAGTCTGTCAGCGGGGGCAATGTTTCGGGAGGAGATACGGTATCGGGGAATAACGGCATTATGTCCCTTAGTGCAGTGGAGCAGGATTATACGGATTTTACTGAGAATGAACTGATTTATTCCTTTGATTTCGGCACGGATGTTACCAAAAGCAATACCTATGGGCAATGGGTGGTCGACGCCTCCACGGGAGAGACGGCAAACTTAGGCTTTCTTGACGTGGAGTACAACAATACGGCCCAGGGCTGGGTAAACAATGTATATTATCCCCGGGAACTGAGTAAACAGGAGGCGGGAGCTTCCTATGTGACGAACGCAGAGGGCTGTCTGGCTGTCTCAAGCAAGGTCTGGACGGAAACGGAAAGCACGGGCTATGGGGTGTATACCTATGAGAATACCTCGGCCTTTGGCATGGAGCTTCCCAATGCGGACTACAGCGTGGAGGTGGTGTTGACCAATCCAACCTCTGCGGCATACAATGCGTATATTGAGGCGGAGGATATTACAAAGGTAAGCAGTACGGAAATTCCGGCGGGAGAGAGCAAAACCCTTACCTTTACGGCGGTGCTCATCGACGGTGTGCTGGACCTGAAATTTCTGGCGGAGAGCAGCGCGGCGGATGTGACGGATGCCCAGACAAAGACGGTTTATGTGTCAAAGGTAAAGGTCACCAGACTTGCCACCCAGCAGGCGGGCACAAAGCCGACTATTTATCTGGCGTCGGATTCCACGGTGCAGACCTATGAGTCGGACTATGAGCCCCAGACCGGCTGGGGCGAGACCTTGGCGTTATTTTTTGGCGGTGAGGTAACGGAGCGGGAATGTGCGGACTGTGATTACAGTCAGGCCCAGGTCTATGAGGCCCAGAATGTGATTGTGGAGAACAGGGCCATTGGGGGACGCTCCTCCAAGTCCTTTGTGGAGGAGGGAAAGCTGGATGACCTTTTGGAGGATATTAAGCCGGGGGATTATCTCTTTGTGCAGTGGGGCCACAATGATGCCACCTACAGCAGGCCCAACCGTTATGTAGCCTCCTCGGATTTTGGGGACTGGCTTCAGTATTACATAGACGGAGCCTTGCAAAGGGGAGCGACGCCGGTGCTTGTGACGCCTGTGGCCAGATACAGCTACAGCACGGACAGCGACGGCAGTCTCACAAGCTTTCACAGTGATTTTGAGGCATACCGCCAGGTGATGCTGTCTATGGCTGCTGAACAGGCAATTCCCCTGATTGACCTGACACAGCGTTCCATTGCCCTGTGCAACAGCTTTGGCATTGAAGGGGCGAAATCCCTGTTTTTGTGGGTGGCAGCAGGAGAATACCCGGACGGGGCTTATGCGGGAGGCGCTTCGGATTCCACCCATCTGCAGTACTATGGGGCATATAAGTTTGCCCAGTGTGTGGCGAAGGGAATTCAAGAGAGCACGGATACGGCTCTTGCGGATTTAAAAAGCAGGGTGGTAATCAGCATTCCGGAAAATGTTCCCGGGGATGTGGACAACCTGGAGATTACGTCCGTGGGCGCAACCAGCGTAACCATGATCTGGGATGTGGCTTCGGACGCGGAGCTGTATTATATTTACAGACAACAGCTGGGGGAAAATGAGACGGCGGCAGATGTAAGCTTTGCAAACGCGGCCAAGTATTCTGTTTCCTCCTCCAACAAGTATACGGACAACAGCTGCGAGGCGGGGGAAACCTATGTATATGCGGTGCGCGGCTTCAATGAAAAAGGATTGGGAGATTTTTCGGACAAGGTGGAGGTGACCACCAAGGAGGCGGGCTACCGCTTTGATTTCAACTATGGCACATCTCCCACCATGGAAGGCTGGACGGGGGTAACCCAGAATCAGATGTACAGCGCCTCTGCCGGGTACGGCTGGATTACGGCTCCTGGCAATGGCCGTTACCGTGCAGATAACGGTAATGAGGATTCCTCCGACATGGCAGATGATTTCTGTCTGGGAGCGGGAGAATTTGCAGTGGACCTGCCAAACGGCGACTATGAGGTCACTGTGTATGCGGGGGACCTTCTGCCGGGCACAAGCACCATCAAGCCCTCCTACACTGCAGAGGGATATGCCCTGGGGAGCATTTCAACAAAGCTTGCTCTGGGAAGCTGCACCAACACCGTGCGGGTGACGGACGGACAGCTGAATCTCACAGTGGGCGGAACCAATGCTTATATTAACGGCATGACCGTCACCGGAATTTTGCTGGCTCCCACAGGTCTGGCGGCCACGGAATTAAGCACCAATGAGGCCAATGCAACGGTAAGCTTTCTCATAGGCTTTAATGGGATTGCGGAAGCGGTTTCCTACAATGTTTACTGTAAGAACAGCACAGATACGGACTTTGACATTGTAAAAACCATTCCTGCGGAAAGCATAAATGACTTGAATTATCGTGCCATGACAGGCTCCCTGGGGGAGACCTATGAATACTATGTGACGGCAGTGACCGCCGACGGAACGGAGTCCGCACCCAGCGAGACCATCACTGTGGCCCTGGTGGAGGAAGGGCCAAAGGCTGCGGCGCCTGCGAATCTGGTGTGCACCTCTCCCACGGAAAATACCACGCAGCTGCAAAGATTTGTTTCCTTACAGTGGGATGCGGTAGAGGATGCTGTGAAGTATATTGTCTATCGTTCCGATAAGGCGGAGGATGAAAAAGGCTTTCGGGAGTTTGTGAAGGTGGGAGAGAGCGCTGCCGTGACCTATACGGATGAAACGGTGACCACCCATATGCACTATTATTATAAGGTAGCAGCCCTTACCAGAACCGGTCTGGGACAGCTGTCGGAGGTATGCGTGACCCCGGTTACCGGAACGCTGGTTGCAGGGGGCTTAGAGAGCTATTCTGACAGAGGGGTGACGGCCATCTATCTGGGAGGCGCAGACGGGGCAGAAACCTATGTATCCGCAACGGATTCCCAGGGCAACGAGCTTTCAAGCGGTGTTTATGTAAGCTGGAGAAGCTATGAGGCTGACTTTGACAGCGATCATGATCTGACCACTACCTTTAATGTGTACAGGGGAAATACCCTGATCGCCCAGAATATCAAGGTGACAAACCTGGTGGATGAAGGGGGCGGCGCTTCCGATACCTATCGTGTGGAGGGAAGCAACGACAGCGCATTGGGACTGGCCTCGGAGGCTGTTTCCGTATGGCAGAATAAATATCTGGAGCTTACGCTGTACTGTCCGGCGGACGATACCATGCCCGACGGCAGCACCTGCAGCTATTCCGCAAACGATATGTCCGTGGGCGACCTGGACGGGGACGGAAAGCTGGAGCTTTTGGTAAAATGGTATCCAAGCAACGCCCAGGATAATTCCTCCGGAGGATATACCGGAAAGACCTATATCGACGCCTATGATGTGAATTTTAATACCGGAGCTGCAAGTCTTTTATGGCGTATTGACATGGGCGTGAACATCCGCTCCGGCGCTCATTACACACAATTCCAGGTGTGGGATTATGACGGCGACGGCAAGGCGGAAATCGCCCTGAAGGCAGCAGATGGAACCACCTCCTATGTAAGCAGTGACGGAACAGCCCAGGGGCTTACCCAGGAGGACTATGTGGGAGCCTGCAGCAGCCAGGAACTGCCTGTAAATACCATCAGCGCCGCAAACGACTACCGAAATTCTGGAGGCTATATACTGGAGGGACCGGAGTATTTTGCCATTTTTGACCATGACGGCAGTCTCATCGACGCGGTGGACTATCTTCCGGGAAGAGGCACTGTGAGCGCATGGGGGGACGCATACGGCAACCGGGTGGACCGCTTCTTGTCTGCAACCGCATACTTAAACGGAGAAACGCCCTTTGCCGTGTTCTGCAGAGGCTACTACACCAGAACCTGCCTTACGGCCTATTATCTGAAGGATACCGATGAGGACGGAATCGGGGATACCATCGACACCTATTGGACCTTTGACACGGACGCTCTTGGGCTTCCCCCTGAGGGAACGGAGTACGAGGCCCAGGGCAACCATGGCCTGAGCGTAAACGATGTTGACGAGGACGGCAAGGATGAGATTATTTATGGGGCCCTGGTTATCGACCATGACGGTTCCTTAAAGTATACCACCAGTCTTGGACATGGCGACGCCATGCACGTGTCGGACTGGGTATCCTGGAACGACGGACTGGAAATTATGAGCGTACATGAGCACAGCGACGCCCAGTATCAGGTGGAGATTCGTGATGCACAGACGGGCGAAATTCTCATGGGCTATCACACCGGACAGGACACCGGACGAGGGGTGGCCGCAGACATCGATCCCACCTGGGAAGGGGCTGAATGGTGGTCCATTGTAGGCGCTGACTTTGACGGCAGCTATGAGCCTGCATGGAATTCTACTGAGGGGGAGGTATATTCCACCTGGTCGTCCTTAAGCAGCCTGATCACCTTGTCGGATTCCACTCCCGCGTCGAACTTTACGCTTTTCTGGGATGGGGATTTGTTAAGTGAGATTCAGGACCATACTTTTAACGAAACAGCCTATGTATCCACGGGAACGGTGCTTTCCAAGTGGAATTACGAAGAGGGAGAGCAGGAGACACTGCTGTCCTCCACGGAAATTTTGTCCAACAACGGAACCAAGGGCAATATGGGCCTGGCTGCGGATATTCTGGGCGACTGGCGTGAGGAAATCATTACCAGAACCGCCGCAGATAAGAATAAGGTAAGAATTTATATGACCACCATCCAGACAGATTATGTGGTGCCCTGTCTGTTGGAAAATCTTGCCTACAGAGAGGGTGTGGCATGGCAGAACGTAGGCTACAATCAGCCTGCAAATGTAAGCTATCTGTTATCCCAGGGCCTGGTAACGCCAAAACTTGGGGATGTGGAGGCAGGAAACGGCTATGTGGAGTTTACCTTCACTCCGGGAAGCGACGGAGATTTGTACGGCCATGAGATCACCGGCTATGAGATTTACAGAGCCAAGGGAGACGGCGGGTATACGCTGCTTGATACGGTGGATATAGAGGAGCTGGATGTGGCCGAGGATGAAGATGCTCAGGAGATCATCGGCTGGGAGGAAGGCGATGTTGCAGGACAGTTTGATTTTGGAAACAAAACCACAGCCTCCGGCTTTACTACTGTCACCAACGGCGCCTACAGCGCATCTGCGGGCTATGGCTTTACCAGCGCAGGTGAGATCAACTATAACCGGGTGGGCGTAGGAATCACACCTGCCGGAGAGACCGCAACCGCTTTGGAAACCGCATGCTCCGATTTGTGCAGAGCCTCCGATGAGCTGACCTTTGAGGTGTATCTGCCTGCGGGCACCTATCAGGTGGAGGTTTATGCCGGCGCGGGATACAGCAACAGCGCCTATAATGGAAACAGCATTACCGTGAACGGACAGAATCTGGGAACCGTAAGCCAGAGCCCGCTGATTGCGGATATGGTAAAGACGGCACAGGTTACCCTGGAAGAGCCGGGAAATATTGTGGTAACGGCCCAAAACAGCGGCCAGCTGGCCATTTTAAACGCGCTTGTGATCACAAAGCTTACGCCTGTTTACGGAAGCGCTTCCGACAGTGACGCAGAACTGAAATATATTTACCGGGACACCACGGTAGAAGCGGGAGCGGCCTATTATTACAAGGTTGCGGCAGTGGTGAGCTGTCCCAAGGAAACGGGAGGAACGGGTGAAAGAACCGCCCATATGTCTGCGCCTGTGGAAGTACAGGCCCAGACAGCGGGGGCTGACAATTAGACAAGTACACGGGAGGACGGGAGACTGTCCTCCTATTTTTATGTAAGTTGCGTTTTATGGTTAAAAAAACAGTCAACTCAAAATACCATCCTAAAATATCTAAAAATGCAATCGAAAGTTGCTGAATAGTTGATAGTATGCAACCTTATGCCCTGTTAAAATACAATTATCATAAAAGCTGCCGAAAAAGCAGCAAAATCCTATGCCATGAGGCGCTGTCTTGGAAAAGAGGTGAGACAGGTGAAGCGCAGAAAAAGGAAAGCGGATGAGAATACCATTGATACGGTCAGTAACGTGGTGGAATTCTGTATTCCGGAACCGGACCATCATGCGGACAGGATTCGGAAATTTACCGAATGTCTGGGAAAGGGGATTATGCAGATGTGTCCGGAATATGGTCTGACTGCTCCAGCGCTGGAAGCTATTGTGCATGCTTCTGCCATACACGATATCGGTAAGCTTGCTGTGCCTGAGGAAATCTTACAAAAGCCGGGGAAGCTTTCGGGGCAGGAGTGGGAGATCATAAAGCTGCACACAATACAGGGCGATGAGATGATACGCAACCTGATGTACCTGGATGACGAGGGGATTCATGATGTCTGCTGCGATATTGCAAGGCATCATCACGAAAGGTATGACGGTGGAGGCTACCCGGATGGTCTTAAGGGAGAAGAGATTAGTATAGGAGCACAGACGGTAGCCCTGGCGGACGTCTATGACGCACTGCTGTCGAAGCGCACTTACAAGGGGGCTGTTGAGCCGGAGCAGGCTTTTATGATGATTATGGCGGGAGAATGCGGGGTTTTTTCTCCAAAACTTTTAAGGGTGTTTGAAAAGGTAAGGAAAGAGATGGAGGAGCTGATTTGAGGATATGCAGCAAATTATGAGGCAAATGCAACCAAAAGTTGCGAGAAGTTGATAGAATGCAACTGTTTTAATTAATAGAATATAAATTAAAACAGCAAAATGCTTCAACAACAACCATTTGCATATCTTCGAGAAAGATGCGGAGGTGTCATGATGAAAGAAAGGAAGAGCTTTAAAAGGAATTTAAAGGTCATATTTGGCACAATTACGCTGCTCCTGATCCTGTCACAGACATTATCCATTATTGAAATTATGGGATTGGGCTCAGTGACAGGGAATATTATCAGTCAGCTTGTGATTTTGGTCATTAATGTGACTGCAGTGTGGGCTGGCTATACCGTCCTGTCAAAGAAGCTGCTGGCTCCTTTGATTGAGATGGATGGTGCGGCGATGGAGCTGGCGGCGGGAAATCTGAACATCGATATCAACCATGAATCGAAGGATGAGGTGGGATATCTGGCGGACAGCTTCCGGGGCCTGATTGCAGGGGAGAATTTGATCATAAATGATATGACCCACATTATACGGCAGTTTAATGAAGGCAACTTTGACCAGAGAACCTCCTGTGAGGCGGAATATAAGGGCAGCTTTGCCATTATTCTTGATGAACTGAGAGCGCTGGCGATTTCCTTCAGCACCACGATGGCAGGAATTGATGAGGCGGCGGAGCAGGTGTCTGTGGGCTCGGATGATTTGTCGGGCTGTTCCCAGGATCTGGCCAGGGGCGCTGCCGATCAGGCAGCAGCAGTGGAGCAGCTGCTGGCGAGCGTAATCACGATTACGGAAAGCGTAAGCGAAAATACTGCAGCTGTCAACCAGGCCAATGATAATGTGAAGGTAATCAACGAGCAGGCGGAGGCCAGCTGCCGGAAGATGGATGAGCTGACGG
This sequence comes from Candidatus Acetatifactor stercoripullorum, assembly GCF_944382095.1. Lineage (NCBI taxonomy): Bacteria > Bacillati > Bacillota > Clostridia > Lachnospirales > Lachnospiraceae > Acetatifactor > Candidatus Acetatifactor stercoripullorum. The sequence goes on along the minus strand of NZ_CALWMU010000022.1, from coordinate 9,150 downwards.
ACGCAATGGGCAGCATCAAGGATGCGTCCAGTGAAATCGAGGAAATCATAGGGAATATTGAGGACATTGCCTCCCAGACCAACCTGCTGTCCTTAAACGCCGCCATTGAGGCGGCCAGAGCGGGAGAAGCGGGGAAGGGCTTTGCAGTGGTGGCCGACCAGATCAGAAAGCTGGCGGAAAACAGTGCGGCGTCCGCAGTGATGACCAGAAAGCTTCTCACCAGATCCATAGAAGATATCCAGAGGGGAAACGATATCGCACAGGAGACGGCGCAGGCTATGCAGCTGGTGCTGCAGGAGCTTGGCGAGCTGCTGGTAGCTGCAGAACAGATCAAGGCAGGCTCCTCCAGCCAGGAAAAGACCATGAAGGAGATCGAAGAGGGAGTAGAGCAGATTACCAGCGTGATTCAAAACAATTCCGCTGCTGCTCAGGAGAATTCGGCAACCAGCCAGCAGCTGGCCGCTCAGGCAATGCTTTTGAAGGGGATGGTGCAGCAGTTCAAGCTGCGCCAGGCTTAAGGCTCCAGGGAAAATTAAATGTAAGGAAACCGGTTTTAAGGGCCGGTTTCCTTTTTTTACAATCTTTTCATCATTTTCTGAATAAATTATTTCTATTTTTAACTATAGGATGTATAATAGTATTGCGAATTTAGAAATGCACCTGCAGTTTCTGCGTGCGGTTATTTTTACGGAGAAATATTATGGGGAATGGATTCACAGGAGAAGCCGGCAAAAAAGCGAGGAGAAACAGCATTACATTAGGAGAGAATATCCGGCGCAAAAGGACAGAACAGAATATTTCACAGGAGGAGCTGGCTGAACGGCTGGATATCAGCAGACAATCCATCTCCAAGTGGGAGACTGGCCTGTCGGAGCCTTCCACCAAAAATCTTACGCAGCTTTCGATGATTTTTCAGTGTGAGCTTTCGGAGCTTATGACTGATACTGCACAGACAAAGGAAACCCAGGATTTCTCGGTGATCGGCGTGGCCGTGACCCGTTTTGACCTGGGAAAGCTGAAATACTTTTTTCAGGAAATGCCGTTGGATATCATAGATTGCTGCGGAGCCAGCATTGTGCTTACCTGCGGACAAAATCAAGAGGAAAGAAGGATGCTGGAAGAGACGGTGGAGGTATACACTGGACACCGCTGTAAAACGGTACTGGCGGGGGAAAGTCTGGACTCCGGCGAAATTTATCTGGCGGACAGGAAAAATTACGGTGGGAGCTTTGACCATTTTTTTGAAGCGCTGGCGCGAAGGTACGGGGAAAACGCAGTGGCGGTTCTCTTTTCTGATTTTGAAAAAAGCGGCAGGGATGGAGCCGGACAGGTGAAAAAAGCAGGGGGTCTCTGCGTTTTGTGCGAGCCCGAGAAAAAGCAGAAGGGGGCAAGATATTGGGACGCCTCGGACAGCAGCCTTTTTGATTATGTGCTGGAGCCGGTGAACATGGGCTATTGGATTGCCAATCATGTGAGAAAAAAATATTTTGAAGGGACGGAAAAATACCAGGGCTTTCTATCGGAGAGATTTTACCACAGGGTGCAGGAATGTCTGAAGAAGGTGGGGCTGCACTCCTACGCGGACTTTAAGGAGGAATTTTTTATCAGATCCGTTCTGGAGCGTTTTGAGGAGAACGGGGTGGCCTCCCCGGATTATTATGGACGGATTCTGGAGAGCTCTGTGGAGGAGCAGAAAAAGCTGGCAGGCTGCATTGAGAGAAATGTATGGGGAGATAAGAAAAATTGGAGCGATCTTTTAGAGATTTCAGATATTATAGAGGAGATAAAACCGGAATTTAACGGTATCCGCATATGGGTTGCAGGCAGCGGCAGCGGGCTGGACGCCTATGTGGTGGCTATGATGCTGTCTGACTATATGGAGGAACACAGGTGGTATGACAAGGTAAAGATTTTTGCCACAGACGTGGAGGAGGATATGGTGTCCGCAGCCATCAAAGGATTTTTCGAACCAGATGACATAATGGAGCTGCCGGACAAATGGAAGCGCAAATATTTTCAAAAGAGGGATTCTGGTTTTCAGGTCAGCCAGGTGATCCGAAATATGATTATTTTTTCCGTGCATGATATTTTGACGAATCCCCCTTTTTCCAGGCTGGATTTGCTGATCTGCAGAGATGTGATGAAAAAATTCCGAATCCGCAGCAGAAAGACCATGATCGCCCGTTTTGCCTATGCGCTGAATCAAAACGGCTATCTGGTGCTGGGGAGGGGAGAGGATATTGACGAGCTGTGCAGCTGGTTTGCCTGTGAGGAAAAATATAAGGGGAGAATATGGAAAAAACAGAAGGATGCCCCTATTTCCCTGAATGTACGGACATCTGTAAAGGAATCACTGTCTGTGGGGAAGGTAGTGGAGGAGCTGCTTACGGCCAGCATGCCGGCCTGCATTATTGTGGACGAAAGACATGAGATTTTGTATACCGGACAGGAAGCCGGAAAGTATCTCCAGTTCAAGGCCGGGGAATTCTCCAAAAATCTTTTTGACAATGTGGACAGAAAGACACGGGTTTTGATCGATATGGCGTTAAAATATCTGGAGCCTTCCGGGGAACGCCGGGAGATTATGGTGGTGAAGGAAGGAGAAGAGGGCGCCGGAAACATCAATATTCATGTGCTGGGCAGAGTGATCAGAGAGCGCTGCTATTATCTGATCTGGTTTGAGGCCCAGGAGGATAAAGAAAAGAAAAACAATGAGTATGAGCTTTTCAGCCGTAAGGAGGAAAAGCTGGAGCGGGAGCTGGATATTTCCCAGGAGAACCTTTATCAGGCATTAAAGGAGCTGGATGATACCAGGGATAAGTACGAGCTGATCAATGAAAAGCTGCAGAGCACCAACGAGGAGCTGACGCTGATGAACGATGAGCTGCAGATGGCGAATCAGGAGCTTGCGGCCTCCAATAGAAAGCTTACCCGTGTGAATCTGGAATACCAGAGAAAGATCAATGAAATGCCGGATTTTTCCGGGGAAGGACTAGACTTTTTTGAGCTGATGGGACTGCAGACGGTTTTTCTGGATCGTGATTTTTGCATTAAGAAGATGTCCGAGGGCATACCGGAGATTACCAATATCAGGGAATATGACATGGACCAGAATATAGCGGCTGTCAATCTGATGGAGGGCTACCTTGGGTGGCGGGATGATGTAAAAGCTGCCAGAGAAGGGCAGAAGGTGATGCGGGTTGTGGACGGAAAGGGAGGCAGTCGGTTTATTGTACAGATTCTGCCCTATGGTTTTGAGGACAAAAAGCCATTTGGATACGTGATACTGATTCAGACTGTAGAGAAAAAAAGGAGAGCAGAGGAATGAAGGAAGAAAGCAGAGAAGAAAGCAGGGAAAATAATAGTTTTTGTGTCGTAGGAATCGGAGCCAGCGCCGGGGGGCTGGAGGCGCTGCAGGATTTTTTCAAGGAGCTGCCCGAAAATTCAGGAGCGGCCTATGTAGTGATACAGCATCTCTCTCCTGATTATAAGAGCATTATGGATGAGCTTTTGCGCAAGTGCACCAGTATGCCGGTAATGGTTGTGGAGGACGGGATGGAGGTTTTGCCGGATCATGTGTACTTGATTCCTCCCAAAAAGGAAATGACCATCCGTGGCAACAGTCTGATGCTCACCGACCAGGGGCGGGTAAACCATGTGAATCTGGCGATTGATATCTTTTTTAAATCCCTTGCGGAGGACTGCGGAAAATATGCCATCGGGGTAGTGCTTTCGGGAGCGGGCAGCGACGGCACCCAGGGAAGCAGGTATATAAAGGAATACGGCGGCATGGTAATGGTGCAGGAGCCCAGCAGCGCCACCTTCAACAGTATGCCGGTGAACGCCATTCAGACGGGGCATGCGGATTATGTGCTGGAGCCGGCGGCCATGGGAGCGGCTATTGTGTCTTATATGGAGAATCTCTTTCATCCCGAGCTGAATAAGAAGGAGGTTCAGGAGGATAATGAGCTGTTCCGAAACATTCTGGTTTCCCTGAAGGAAAAGTATGGAATTGATTTTTCTGATTACAAGGAGCAGACCATCAGAAGAAGGCTTGAGCGCAGGGTAAGCATCAAGCAATTCCGTTCCTTAAGCGATTACTATAATTTTTTCAAAAATTCCAGAGAGGAAAGAGAGTGCCTGCTAAAGGAATTTCTCATTGGCGTCACCGGCTTTTTCCGGGACAAGGACGCCTTTGAATATTTGAGAACCCATGTATTTCCGGATATTGAGCCCCCAAAGGGAGGCTACCGGATCTGGTCTGTGGCCTGCTCCACAGGGGAGGAGGCGTACACACTGGCTATACTCCTTACGGATTATATGGAGAAAAACCACATTGACAGAGATTTTAAAATCTTTGCCACAGATATTGACAGGGACGCCTTGAATGTGGCCAGCGCTGCCGTATACGCGGACAGTGTGGCTTCTGCCGTGCCGGCGGAATATCTGCAGAAATATTTTACCAAAATCGAGGGAGGCTATAAGGTAAATTCGCAGATCAGGAAGAGGATTATTTTCTCCGTGCACGATGTCTTGGTGGATCCGCCCTTTTCCAAGCTGGATCTTTTGGTGTGCCGGAATTTGTTTATCTACTTAAAGCCCACGGTGCAGCAGGGGCTTTTGCAGCGGTTTTATTATTCCTTAAACCCCAACGGATACCTGTTTATGGGAAACAGCGAATCCATTGGGGAAATGAGCGACGTGTTTCTCTCCCAAAGCCGGAAATATAAAATTTACCAGAAAAAGGAGGTGCCCGGGAGCAGTGCTCTGATGGGCATGCGGTTAAGCAGGGATTACGGGAATTTCTTTGTGCATAACTACCGCATCCGGGAGAAGAACGATGAACGGGGCCTGGGAATCGAGAAAATTGTGGAGCAGGCCTTTTCCATGGTCATGCCTCTCTTTGTCATCGTAAATGAAGGGGACAATATTGTGTATACAGGCAAGGATATCAGCCGGGTGCTGCAGATCGGCCAGGGCGTGTTTACCCAGAACATTTTTGCCAACCTGCCTCATGGGCTGGGTATTTTCGTAAACGGCATACTGCGCAAGCTAAAGAGCGGTGAGCAGGAGGCGTCGGCGGTGTGCGCCGCAGGCTTCCCCAAATTCCCCAATCAGAATGTGATCATATCCGGCTACCGGCTGGAGACGGCCAAGGCGGTTTTCTATCTGTTAACCTTTGAGATCAAGGATTTGTCCGACCTGGAGTCCGGCGTGGACGATGAGGAACGGCTTTTGTCGGGAGAGCGGATCACGGACCTGGAGGAGGAGCTTCGAATCACCAGGGAAAATCTGCAGGCTACCATTGAGGAGCTGGAGACGGCCAACGAGGAGCTGCAGAGCACCAACGAGGAGCTGGTGGCGGCTAACGAGGAGCTGCAGAGCACCAATGAGGAGCTGCAGTCCGTGAATGAAGAGCTGTACACGGTCAATTCCGAATACCAGTCCAAGCTGGATGAGATGACCCATGTGAATATGGACATGGATAATCTGTTGAATAATGTGGAGGTAGGCGCCCTGTATCTGGACGATCAGTTCAGAATCCGCAAGATAACCCCAATGATTCCCCGAATTACCCATATTATGGACGTGGATGTGGGACGTCCCATCTCCCATCTGTCCCTGATGGACACCTATCCCAACTGGAAGGAGGACATTCAGGAGGTATTCCGTACCAGAAAGCCTCTGGACAGGGAGATTTCCGAACCGGGCGGGAGGTTCTGGCTGGTGCGCATCCGGCCCTACCGGACGGACTACAATGCGGTGGAGGGCATCATTATGACCTTTGTGGAGGCCACGGAGCTGCGCATGATGAAGAATTCCACCTTTGCAAATGCAGGACTTTTGTACTGGCAGAGAGAAAATTCCCAGGTTCTGCAGTGGAGATACCGGACGGATATTCATCTGTGCACCATCTACAAGACGGGAGGCTTTGATGTGGAGAAGGAATTCACAGTGTCTCCGGAGGAATTTTACGAATCCCTGCAGGAGGATGACAGAACCCATATCATAAGCGCCTTAAAAGAGCTGCGGGAGACGGATAAAAAGAGCTGTGAGCTTACCTGCCGTCTGAAGCACACCAGTGAATACGGGCTGAAGGGGTGGATTTATCTGCAGGTTTATAAGCTGGAGCAGAAGGAGGGCGGCGGCACGAACGCGCTTCAGGGGACGGTTACCAGCTTAGAGCCGGCTGTGCCTCAGGAGGCGGCAGCTCAGGAGACTGTTGCTTCTCAAGCGCCGGCTGTCTCCAAGGAGACAAAAAGTGCTGACTGATAAAATAAAGGCGCCTGTTCCCCGGCCCATGGGAACTGCTCTATGGGCTGGGGAGCTCAAAGGGCAGGTATGAAGGGCAGAAGCCAATCATATATTGTTTTAAACTAAGAATAGATGGTTGCAATTATGAAAAAATTTCTACCCACCTTGCTTTTTTTGTGCGCCATGTTCTTTTTGGGAAGAACCATTGCAGCGGCAGTATATGACACAAAGGAGACTTCCGGAAACGCTTTAAGCTCGGAAAACTGGGGACTCGGATTCGGGAAGGAAGGAGAAAAGCCCACAGGCAACGCAGCTGCCGCAGAGCTTGCAAAATACGATACCTATTATATCGGCCAGGGCGAAGAGAAGGTGATTTACCTGACCTTTGACTGCGGATTTGAAAACGGCAATACAGAGCCTATCCTGGACGCCTTGAAAAAGCATCAGGCTCCAGCCACCTTTTTTGTGGTAGGCCATTATCTGGAATCGGCACCGGAGCTGGTAAAGCGGATGGTGGAGGAGGGGCACACCGTAGGCAATCATACATATCACCATCCCGATATGTCCTCTTTGTCGGACCGGGCGTCCTTTGAAAAGGAGATAGGGGATGTGGAGGCTTTGTTTCAGGAGATTACGGGACAGGAGCTTTCCATGTATTACAGACCGCCCCAGGGAAAATATAATCTTTCCAATCTGCAGATGGCAAAGGAGCTGGGCTATACCACCTTTTTCTGGAGTCTGGCCTATGTGGATTGGTATCAGGATGACCAGCCCACCCACGAGGAAGCCTTTTCCAAGCTGCTTACACGGATTCACCCGGGGGCAATCGTGCTTCTGCACAATACCTCCAAGACAAACGGGGAAATTATAGATGAGCTCTTGACAAAATGGGAGGAGATGGGCTATACCTTCCGTCCTCTTTCTGATTTTGTAAAGGAGGAAGCCGGGGGGAGCGCCTGATAATGAGCAAAGGCAGCTGCATAGCAGCGAAAAAGCGCCTTGGCGCGGCTTTGCGAATGGCGCGGGCTGAACAGTTACGATATTTCGGACGAAAAGCCATAAGGCTTTGACAAGCAGCAGCATTGTCTTTATAATAGGGAGCAGAAGATACAACCAGACACCTGCCGGGGACGGCAGATGAAAGAGGTGCTAGATGGAGAAAGAAATGATCATAGTTCTCGACTTTGGTGGGCAGTACAACCAGCTGATTGCCAGGAGAGTGAGAGAATGCAATGTTTACTGCGAGGTACATCCCTATAATCTTCCCCTGGGGAAGCTGAAGGAAATGAATCCCAAGGGGATTATTTTCACCGGCGGGCCAAACAGCGTCTACGGTGAGGATTCCCCGCTGTGCGATCGGGCGGTGTTTGAGATTGGGATTCCCATTCTGGGAATCTGTTACGGTTCCCAGCTTATGGCGCACATGCTGGGGGGGAAGGTGGCAACGGCCCCTGTGAGCGAATACGGCAAGACCGAGGTGACTGTGGACCCCCATAAGGCTTTGTTCCAGGGAGTTTCAGAAACTACGATCTGCTGGATGAGCCATACGGATTATATTGAGAGGGCGCCGGAGGACTTCTGCGTGACCGCAAAAACCCCTGTCTGCCCTGTGGCGGCTATGGAAAATGAGGAAAGAAAGCTCTATGCGGTGCAGTTTCATCCTGAGGTAATGCACACCCAGGAGGGAATGAAAATGCTGCACAATTTTGTGATCAACATATGCGGGTGCAGCGGTCAGTGGAAGATGGATTCCTTTGTGGAAACCAGCATCCGGGAGCTGAGAGAGAAGGTAGGAGACGGCAAGGTGCTGTGCGCGCTGTCAGGCGGAGTGGACTCCTCTGTGGCGGCGGTGCTTTTGGCAAAGGCGGTGGGAAAACAGCTCACCTGCGTGTTTGTGGATCATGGCCTATTGCGCAAAAACGAGGGCGACGAGGTGGAAGCTGTATTCGGCCCCGAAGGCCCTTACGATTTGAATTTTATCCGGGTAAACGCCCAGGAGCGTTTTTATGAAAGACTGGCGGGAGTAACGGAGCCGGAGGAGAAACGCAAGATCATAGGCGAGGAATTTATCCGGGTGTTTGAAGAGGAAGCAAAGAAAATTGGTTCTGTGGATTATCTGGTGCAGGGAACCATTTACCCCGATGTGATCGAAAGCGGTCTTGGAAAATCCGCAGTGATCAAGTCCCACCACAATGTGGGAGGGCTTCCTGACTGCGTGGATTTTAAGGAGATCATTGAGCCTTTGCGGCTTTTGTTCAAGGATGAGGTGCGGAAGGCGGGACTTGAGCTAGGCATTCCGGAGTACCTTGTCTACAGGCAGCCCTTCCCGGGGCCGGGACTGGGCATCCGTATCATCGGCGAGGTGACGGCTGAGAAGGTCAAGATGGTACAGGAGGCCGACGCCATCTACCGGGAGGAAATTGCAAAGGCCGGTGTGGATAAGGGGCTCGGACAGTACTTTGCAGCGCTCACCAATATGAGAAGCGTGGGCTGCATGGGCGACGAGAGAACCTATGATTATGCGGTTGCCTTACGTGCGGTGACTACCTCGGATTTCATGACTGCTGAGGCGGCGCAGCTGCCATGGGAGGTGCTTGGGAAGGTGACGAACCGGATCGTGAATGAGGTGAAGGGGGTCAACCGGGTGGTGTATGACTGCACCAGCAAGCCGCCTGGGACGATTGAGTTTGAGTAACGGACTAAAATGCCGAAAGCCTGTATATATGCGGGTTTCCGGCATTTGTTTTACAAAATGGCTCTACTTTGGCTCTATTTGTGAATGGATTAATGGAAAGTTTTTTATGGTTTGAAATAGAAATTCTTGAGTTTCCGCAAACTGCAGTGAAAAGATAGATATGTCCTCCTAAAGTGCCAATCTGCCGATTTTTGAGAGAT
>NZ_CALWMU010000021.1:0-54508 GCF_944382095.1 Candidatus Acetatifactor stercoripullorum | reverse complement strand
AATGTACATATCGTTTCCAAAATAATACCGTATAATCTCAATGGCGGAATACCCCTCGTCCCCAAGATATTTGGAACCCCACTGGCTTAAGCCTGCGCAGGTGACCCGCTGCCCGTCGCAATAGGAGGTGAGAATGGGCTGTCTTACGCCGGGACGGGACAGATAGTTGGCAAATATGGTATCCACAAGCACATCGATATTCTCATAGATATTTCGCCCGTATACCCATTTCTGATCATAGGCGGTGGAGGAGGTTATGGTAAAGTCATAGCCCTGGTTTCGGTACCACTCCGTGTATACCCTGTTTAGGGTAAAGGACAAAATCGCGAGAATATTGGCATAGAGGCTGCTCTCGGGCCAGGTGGAGTAAATTTCACAGGAGGCCACATTTTTGATGTAATCCTTGTAGCGGACCCAGTAGTTGGGAGCGGTGGAATCGCTTGGAACGCCGTCGTGCACGATGATATATTCGGGAATCACCACCCGGCTTAAAACAATCTCCCCGGTCTCCGCCATGGGCTTGATTTCATCCTCCGGAATTTTGGGAGGATATTCCTCAAAAAGGGTATGTGCTGGAATGACTACGATTTTTTCTTCCTCCTCTGTCATTTCTAAGGGATTCATCCGTATGGGCTGAAGAGAAAGCTCGTCGGCCAGAATTTCCGAGCCGGTGACAAGAACGGGCTCATAGCCCTTGGCTGTGACGGAAATGTTATACTCGGAATAGGGCTGCTCGCTGGGGGAGGGCTCTAAGGACAGTGCCAGTGCAGGGGCGGGAAGCTCTACGATGGGCGTCTGGCCGGAGCTGTCCGTGGTCAGCGTCATAAGAGGGGCGTCCGGATCGCCGGTATAGGAGATTACCACTGTGGCATTTTCCACCGGAATCAAGCCTATGACAGAAACTACGCTGATTTTCAGAGCGCCTGCATATTGGGAGTCAATGGGCTGGGGCGTCTGGGCTGCATGTAAGTTAAAATCAGACATTATGAAACCTCATATGGTTGGTTATGGTATATATATGCGTATTTTTTCAAAATAAAACTAAAAGATATTGACGAAATAGGAATTATGGTGTACTATTGTGTTACATAAGTAATACAGTAAAGAGATGTATCACGGAAAGGAAGATGCGTATGGCATGGAGCTTGGATTCTGACAGGCCCATTTATGCTCAGCTGGTGGAGCGGATTCAGATGCAGATCGTATCGGGCGGCTACCCGCCGGGAGGAAGGCTTCCCAGTGTGCGGGAGCTGGCGGCGGAGGCGGCGGTGAATCCCAATACAATGCAGAAGGCGTTTGCGGAGCTGGAGAGGAGTGGACTGATTGTGACACAGAGAACCAACGGCAGGACAGTTACGGAAGATGAGGAGCTGATTAAAAGCATCCGCCGTAAACTTGCAAAGGAACATATTTTGTTTTTTTTCTCTAAAATGAAGGAGCTTGGGTTTACGGAGGAAGAGGTATATCAACTGGTAAAAAAAGGCTGTGAGGGAGAAGAGAGCTATGAATGAACTGATAGAAGTGGTTGGACTGACCAAGGCGTACGATAAAAGAAACATAGCGGTCAATAATCTTACGCTGACGCTGCCCAAGGGAAGGATCATCGGACTGCTGGGCCCAAACGGAAGCGGTAAGACCACGCTGATCAAGATGCTTACAGGGCTGTTAAAGCCAACTCAGGGGAGTATCAAGATATGCGGAGAGTATGTGGGAACAGGGAGCAAGGCAAGGGTTGCATATCTGCCGGATCGGACATATCTTCCGGTGAGCTGGAAGATCAGCGAGGCTCTGGATTTTTTCTGTGACTTTTATGGGGACTTTTCCAGAGAGAAGGCCCTTGAAATGCTTCGGAGCCTGAACATAGATCCTTCCGTAAAGATAAGGACACTGTCTAAGGGAACCAGGGAAAAGGTACAGCTGATTTTAGTTATGTGCAGAAATGCAGATTTGTATATCCTGGATGAGCCCATTGCGGGTGTAGACCCTGCCGCAAGAGACTATATTCTGCGAACCATCATCAATAATTACAATCCGGAAGCTACCGTATTGATTTCCACCCACCTGATCGGCGATATTGAACAGGTTCTGGATGAGGTGGTATTTATGAAATACGGACATCTGGTGCTTTATTCTTCTGTAGATTATATCAGGGAGAAGTATGGCAAATCTGTGGACGGGTACTTCAGGGAGGTGTTCTCATGTTAGGGAAATTAGTGAAATATGAATGGAAAGGCACCTACAAGGTGTGCGGCCTGATTTTGGCCTGTGTGGCCGCTTTTACGGTTCTGGGCTGCCTTTCGCTGAAAATGCCGGCCCTTGACGCTGCTCTCAAGGCAGTGGAAAATGGGGGAAGCACAGGCACGTCCTTTGGCGTTTTGGATGGCATGGCTGTTTTGACGCTGGTTTTATATGTTCTGGCGTTGGTAGGGGCCTCTTACGGGATATTGATTTATCTGGGAGTCCATTTTTATAAAAGCATGTATTCGGATGAGGGATACCTTACCCATACGCTGCCGGTTACGGCAAACCAGCTTTTGATCAGCAAGATATTGGTGGGCGGCATCTGGATGATTTTGGTTCTTCTTGCAATCGTCGCCTCCATAGTTGCGTTGTTTTCTGCCTTTTTTGGCATGTATCTGCAGATTACTCCTGTGGAGATTTTTCAGGAGTTTGGCGCTGCTATGGCAGAGTTGTTTGGAGAAGCGGGAGAAGTGTTGCGGGTGAGAGTCATTCATCTGGCAGTTATTCTGATTATCACATGTGTGGCTGGCTCCTTCTGCTCCATAGCCATGCTGTTTGGTTCCATTACGATGGGACAGCTTTTTTCCAAATACCGGGCCCTGATGGCCATTGTCTGCTATATCGGTGTGTACATTCTGAATACAATTTTGGGCTCTGTGGTACAGATGCCCTTTACGGTAAGCTTTATGATGCAGCAGAATGCGCCCCATCAAAACGATGTGTGGGTTTTGGATTATTACAACAATATTTTTGACGTGTCTTTTCTTCTTACACTGGTTATGGGGGCGGTGCTTTATTTTGCAGCCCGGATGATCCTTGTGAGAAAATTCGATCTGGAATAATAGGATTTGCCCTGTGTCTGATTCTTTGCTATAATGTATGCAGATACCAGACAAAAGCGGGTGAGTAGCATGCAGAAAATCATAAATCGGATTTTGGAGGGGAACTTTGACTATGAAGGCGGAGGGCTTGATTTTTCCTGCGCCAATGTGGAAATCGCTCTGCCTGCAGGTTCCCTTTATGAGGGTTCCTTCTGCATAAACTCCCCCGCAGGCCGCTTTATTGAGGGCTATGTGACCGTATCGGATTTGAGAATGGAATGCTTGACCCCGGAGTTTTCGGGAAACGATGTAGAGATCTCTTTCTGCTTCCATGGAGAGAACATGGAGGAAGGCGAAGTAGTGAAGGGGTCTTTTTTCGTTGTCAGCAATCAGGGGGAATATTATCTTCCCTTTGTAGCTGAGGCGGAATATGCTGCGGTAGATTCTTCTGCAGGTGTGATCAAAAATCTGTTTCATTTTGCAAACCTTGCCAAAAGCAGCTGGCAGGAGGCGGTAAATCTGTTTTATTCGCCGGATTTTGAACATATTCTGGAGGAAAGTGATCCTCAGTATCTGGATGTGTACCGGGGGCTGTCTGCTTATGGAGGATGGGAACAAAACGTAGAGGAATTTCTGATCCATGTAGACAAAAAGCAAAAAAACCAGTACACTGTCAAAGAGCAGGAGATTGTCATGGAGCTGCCCGGCACAGGGAATTCCTATTCTGTGTGGGAGCGGGAATTGTCCGTTGTGCGCAAGGGCTGGGGCTATACCAGACTGCAGGTGGAATGTGAGGGAGATTTCCTGTTCACGGAGAAGGAGATTCTTACAGACGATGATTTTTTGGGAAATTGCTGCAGCCTGCCTGTGTTTATTGACGGCAGCCTGTGTCATTGTGGGAAAAATTTTGGACAGGTCTGCCTGTACAATTCTTATGTGTCTGTTTTGATTCCCGTGACGGTCCGGGTGAACGGAGGGATGAAAAGCAGCCGGGGGGAGCTTGCGCGTAAACGCACAGTGGTGCACATAATGGATTTCTATCAGGCATTCCGGCTGAAAAAGATCAGCAGGACCACCTGGCTTGCGGAGACAGGAAAGCTGGTGGAAACGCTGGTTGCTTTGGACGGAAAAAATCCGGCAGCGAGGCTCTTTCAGGCACAGCTTATGATTACGGAGGAGAGGTATCATGAAGCAGGATGGCTGCTTGAGCATGTGGCAGAGCAGTTAAAGGGTGCCGATGGGGACGGCACGCTGCGGGCCTACTATCTGTATCTGACCACATTGTTAAACAGGGACGAAAAATATGTGGAGAAGGCGGAGGCTCAGGTGCGGCAGATATACAGGCAGGATGTGTCCAACTGGCGGACTGCGTGGCTTTTGCTTTATCTTTCCCAGGAGTTAAACCGTTCGGCCTCCGGAAAGTGGGTCTTTTTGGAAAAGCAGTTTGAAAGGGGCTGTACAAGCCCTGTTCTTTACATAGAGGCTCTATTGCTTGTAAACCACAACCCCACCCTGCTTCGCAGGCTGGGTGGATTTGAGCTGCAGGTGCTGTGGTACGGCGTAAGAAAGCAGACTCTGGCCCCGGAGGCGGCAGAGCAGCTTTTGTACCTCTCCGGCAGAGTGAAGGAGTTTTCTCCGGTGCTTTTTCAGATTTTATCAAAGCTTCATGAAACCAGGCCGGATGAGAGAGTACTGCAGGAGATATGCACCCTTTTGATAAAGGGAGGAAAGGCGGGGCCTGCCTGTTTTTCCTGGTATAAGGCCGGCGTGGAGGCGCAGCTTCGCATCACCAACCTGTATGAATATTTTATGATGTCCCTTGACCTGCGCGCCAGCCAGCCCCTGCCCAAGATGGTTTTACTGTATTTTTCCTACCAGAATAACCTGGACTTTGCCCACCGCGCATATCTTTACGATTATATTCTGCAGAACAGAAATCAGCTGGAAGATTTATATGCTTCCTACAGGGCCCGCATGGAGCGTTTTGTGGTGGAACAGATACAAAAGGCACATATGAACAGGAATCTTGCGAATCTTTACCGGGAATTTATAACTCCGGACATCATAACGCCACAGCTTGCTGACTCTTTGGCAAGACTTTTGTTTGCCTGGGAAATCAGAACAAAGGACGAGGGAATGAAGCGGGTTTTTGTCTATCAGCCGGGGAACCTGCAGCCCATGCAGTATACGCTCGTTGATGGGTGTGCCTGGATTGCCCTTTATGGAACCGAATATACCATAGTGCTTGAGGATGCCTGGGGGAACCGTTTCACCAAAAGCGCCGACTATACGCTGGAACGAATGATGGAGCCGGGGAGCTTTCTTCCTCTGATTACGCCCTATGTGAAAGACTGTATGGAGCTTGACTTGTATTTGAGTGCAAAGGATGGATGGAAGCAGGAGACCAGGGAGGACACAGAGAGAGCGCTTAGGATTACGGGTTCTGGGCAGTCAGCCCTTTGGGTAAAGCGTGAGCTTTATCTGAAAATCCTGCGTCATTATTATGACACGGATCAGATGAGGCTTTTGGACGAATATCTTTGCAGCATACCCGCCGAGAACCTGACCTGGGAGGGGCGAAGGGAAGTGTTTCGGTATATGGCGCTTCGCGGCAGCTATTCTCTGGCCCATCAATGGCTTTCCTGGTACGGCCCTTGCTTTGCGGACGCGAAGGTTTTGCTGCGGGTGCTGGGCCCATTAATAGAGGAAAACCAGTTTCTGGAGGAGCCTGTGCTTACGAAAGCGGCGGAGTATGTATTTGACCAGGGGAAATATGATGGAATCATTCTTTCTTATCTGACTCTTTATTATAAAGGGCTTACCCAGAATATGCGGGATATCTGGAAGGCTGCCATTTCCTACGAGGTGGACTGTTATAAGCTTTCGGAGAGGATATTGCTTCAGATGCTGTATTCCGGTTCCTTTGTGGAAGAAAAAATGGAAATTTTCCGCTATTATGTCTCCCAGGGAGCAAAAAAAGAGGTGGAGGAGGCTTTTCTGGCACAATGCGCCTATGATTATTTTGTAAAGGATCGTGAAACCCAGGAGTACGTATTCCGGGAAATCAGGAATATGTATCTGAGAAAAGAAGAGGTGCAGAAGGTATGCAGGCTGGCCTGGCTGAAGTTTTACGCTGCAGACAGTAAAAGTCTGGAGGAAGGGGAAAAGGAAATGGCGAAAGCCTTTTTGGAGACCATGAAAGAGGAGCATATCCATCTGGATTTTCTGCGCTCTTATTCTTTGTGCGGCGCCCTGAGCCGGGATATGGCGGATAAGACCATCGTGGAATATCATACAAGACCAGGGGGCAGAGCCTGTATTCACTATGTGATTGTGGATGAAAACGGAGAATCCGGCGAATACCGCAGGGAGTATATGCGGGAGGTGTGCGGGGGTGTCTGCTTTGCAGAATTTGTGCTTTTTTTTGGAGAGACCCTGCAATATTATATCACGGAGGAAAAGGGCGGAGAGGAGCAGTTTTCCCAGAGCGGCAGCCTGCAGAAGAAGGAGGGGCAGGAAGGTGCGCAGGATGGGAGCTTTCGGCTGATCAATGAGATTTTAACGAGCAAGAATCTTAAGGAGTATGATGCGCTGGATGGGCTTTTGGAGGAATACTACAGCAGAGAATATTATAACAGCGGACTCTTTTCGCTGATTTAAAGGGAGGGTGAATATGCTTGGTTTGTTGAATCATGGGAGACTGTTTGTGGGCTATGACATGGGAAACGACTATGCACAGATCAGCTATGCCTTTTCGGACAGCGAAGAGATCGAAACCCTTTCCAGTGTGGCAGGAGAACAAAATTACTGCATTCCGGCGGTGCTGTGTAAAAAGCCTGGGGTGAATCAGTGGTTTTACGGCAAGGAGGCTCTCAGACATGCGGAGGAGCAGGGAGGCATTTTGGTAGAAAATCTCCTTTCCATGGCCATTGACGGGGAACCGGTGCAGATCGAGGGCGAAAGCTATCAGCCGGAAGCGCTGTTGGCGCTTTTTATGAAGCGCAGTCTGGGACTTTTGTCGCAGATCGCATCCCTGGATAAAATTTACGAGCTGGCAGTCACCTGTGAACGCCTGGAGGGGAGAACCCTTGAGGCTTTCAGGCAGGCAGTTGCGGGCATTTTGCGCAAGACCCCGAGAGTCTCCTTTGAAAGCCATGAGGAGAGCTATTATCATTATATGCTTGGACAGCCAAAGGAGCTTTGGGAGGACTGTTCCATTTTGTGCGATTACAGAGAGAGCCGGATTTTATTGTATCGTCTCGAGCCAAACAGGAACACGACGCCCACGGCGGTGTTTATTGAGGAAGAGACTTATCCCTTTCCCTCCTGGGAATCTTTTGGGTCAGGGGAGGAGCTGCGAAAGATGAGGATGGAGCGGCTGGACCAGGATTTTCTGGAAATTGTGCAGAAAGCTGCGGGAAGTCGGAATGTAAATTCCTTTTTTCTGATTGGAGAAAATTTTTCAGAGCAATGGATGCAGGAATCTCTGCGCTTTTTGTGCAGGGGACGGAGAGTGTTTCAGGGAAATAACCTTTACAGCAAGGGCGCCTGCTTTGGCCTGCTTGCCAAGTACAGAGAAAACGGGGAGGAAAAAAACCATGTTTTCTTAGGGAAGGATAAGCTGCGGGCCAATGTGGGCATGAAGCTTATGCGACAGGGACAGGAATCCTATCTTGCCCTTTTGAATGCGGGGGGAAACTGGTTTGAGACAGAAAAGACACTGGAATTTTATCTGCAGGATGGAAACAGCATAGAAATTATAATTACGCCACTTATGGGAAAGGGCAGCAAGCTGGCGCAGATGATTTTAGAGGATCTGCCAAAAGGACTTACCCGGCTTAAGGCCTGCTTTTCCATGACCAAGGAGAACCAGATGACGGTGGAGATAGAGGACTTGGGGCTGGGGGAATTCAGGCCGGCTACACACCGCATCTGGAAGGAAACAATTACCATCTACTGACAGGAGGTTTTTTGGTGCGTATCAGTATTTGTGTAGGAAAATATGCGGCTGTGCCCTATTGTGTGCCGGGACTGGAGCTTTCCGTGCACTGTATTGAGGAGCTGTGCTACTGTATCAGAGAGAATGCCTTTTTGATCGATGCCTCTTTGATGAATGACGATCTGGTAAACTGGATTGACAAGGACTGTGGCCTGACGGACCTTGCAAAGGAGCTGTATCCCATGGTGCATAAAAAGGGCTCTTTGAGTTCTTTTGTGACCATGATTCTGGAATTTACGGGATTGTACGATGGAACCGTCACCGGGGAAGTGGAGCAGACCTTGAAAAAGGGTGCGGGCTTAAGCGGCATTGAGAAGCGGAAAAGCCAGATCGACTATCTGGTGAAAAAGAAAAAATACGGAGCGGCAATTCGGGGATATGAGGAGCTTTTAAGCCAGTGGCAGGAAACGCTTAAGGAAGGCGGCGAGCTTCCTGCGGGAAAGGTGCGCTCCGGCATACTTCACAACAAAGGAGTGGCGTTTGCAGGCCTGATGCTGTACGCACAGGCGGCGGAGTGTTTTCTTGAGGCGTATGGGATAGAGAAAGACAGCAGGATGTATGAGGATTATCTGGCCGCAAAGCGTATGGAGCTTGCCGAGGAAGCGTATATTGCCTTTGCGGCAGAAAATCCCCAGGGGTATGAGGCTGCGTTAAAGCTGGAGCAAAAGATGGAGGAGCTTAAGAAAAATTGGCGCCTCCAGCCGGAATTCCTGCGCCTCCAGGAGAGAAAGGGCTTTAGAGAGGACGGGGAAATGCAGAAGTATTGTGAGGATAACGAGCAGATCGCGCAGGCGCTCAAAAGCAGCTACCGTATAAGCGCCGGATGAGGATGACACGACGATTTGCGCCGCTTTGGAATGGAGATTAACATGGGATTTTGGCAGAGGATATTCGGGAAGAGAAAAAAGAAGGAAGAGAAAAAAGAGGACTGGGACGAGATTGTTTATGTGAGAGACGATGTGGATTTCCACAGTCAGGAGGAGCGCAGCAGATATATCACGGGATGTCTGGAGCAGATCGCAGAGGCTTCCAGGGAAATGAATCTGCTGACGGGCGAGTATGCCCTTGTCACCTCCTATCTCACAGACATGGAAGAGATTGAGGCCCTTCCGGAGAAAGAGCGGGAAGAGACGGACAAGATTGCACGCAGGCTGCAGGCCCTTGAGAAAGAACGGGAAACCTATCACGAAAAAAAGGACCGTATGGAGGATCTGGAATATTACCAGATGAGAAAGCAGGAGCAGGAGGTGGAAGAGGGCATTCGGAAAATAAAGGAAGGGGAAAGCTACGGGGAGCTGATCAAAAAGGACCTGCAGAGACTGGACAGAGAGCATCACGCCTACGAATTCAGAAGAGCGGAGCTTGACACTATTATGACCAACTTTAAGGGGATGGCGGTGATTTTTCTGACGGCTCTGGTGATCTGCATCCTGATGCTTCTTGTGCTGCAGTTTGTCTTTGAGATGAATACCTATTTGGGATATTTTCTGGCGGTGGGTGCAGCGGCGGCGGCCATTATTGTACTGTGCATAAAATTTATCGATGCAGAGCGGGAAAAGCATCGGGTGGAGGTCACCATAAACAAGCTGATACAGCTGCAGAATAAAGTAAAAATCCGTTATGTGAACAACACAAATCTGCTGGACTATCTATATATGAAATATAATACGGACAGCGGGGCGAAGCTGGAAAGGCGGTGGGCGGCCTACCAGCAGGAGAAGGAGGAACGCAAGCAGTATGCGGAGGCGGAGGCAAAAACGGAGTACTACCAGAAGCAGCTGATAAACAGGCTGTCCAACTATCGTATTAAGGATCCGCAGAGGTGGATCCATCAGACCAGCGCTCTTTTGGACAAAAGGGAGATGGTGGAAATCAGGCATGAGCTCATTCTGCGCAGACAGTCCTTAAGAAAGCAGATGGATTACAACGATGGAGTGGCCCGGACGGCCAGGGAAGAAATTATGGAGATTGCCAGACAGTATCCCGCATATGCGGAGGAGATCATGGACATGGCGGATAAGTACAGCGGGTGAAGCTCCAGCCGGCAGCATGAGCCTGATTTAGCCTATCTTGGGGAATTTGCGGGAATCCTGTATTGATTTCTGGAAAAGCGTAAGCTATAATATACTTTGTGTGAGCATTTTTCAATGTAAACTAAAGTGTGTATGCTGCATGGCGGCAGAATGGAGGACAGGAATGAAAAAATTGGAACAGCTTTATGAAGGTAAGGCAAAGAAAGTATTTTTGACGGATGACCCGGATGTGCTGATTGTGGACTATAAGGATGATGCAACGGCCTTTAACGGCGAGAAAAAGGGCACCATTGTAGGCAAGGGCGTTGTCAACAATAAGATGACCAATCACGTATTTAAGCTTCTGGAAAAGGAAGGTGTCCCCACACACTTTATCGAAGAATTAAGCGACAGGGAAACTGCAGTGAAGCGTGTTGAAATTGTTCCGCTGGAGGTGATTATCCGGAATGTGGCCGCAGGCAGCTTTTCCAAGCGGCTGGGCGTTGCGGAGGGTACGGAGTTTACCGAGCCCACCATAGAGTTTTCCTATAAAAACGATGAGCTGGGAGACCCCTTGATCAATTCCTATTTTGCAAGAGTTTTGAACCTTGCTACCTGGGAGGAGATGGATACCATCAAGAAATACGCCTTTAAGGTAAACGAAGTATTGAAGGCATATTTCCTGCAGGCGGATATTAAGCTGATTGACTTTAAGATTGAGTTTGGACGTTACCATGGACAGATCATTCTGGCGGATGAAACCTCTCCGGATACCTGCAGACTGTGGGATGTACATACCAACGAAAAGCTGGATAAGGACCGCTTCCGCCGTGATTTGGGAAATGTGGAGGAAGCGTACAATGAGGTGTTTAAGCGCCTCGGACTTGCATAGAAAATAAAAAGATTTTATGGACAAAGGCGTCCGAAGTCCCGGGGACTCGTACGCCCTTTGTCGTTTGTCCCCTGATGTGGTTAGATGGGATGCGGGCCCGGGTTCCAGGAAAGGTATGGAATAGGGTGACAGATCAGATTTTTGTACAGATGGACAGTGACGATAAGCTGCGGGAGGAATGCGGCGTATTCGGCGTTTATGATTTTGACGGAGACAATGTGGCTTCCACCATTTATTACGGCCTTCTGGCTCTGCAGCACAGAGGACAGGAGAGCTGCGGCATTGCGGTGAGCGATACCGCAGGACCCAAAGGAAGAATTTTAAGCAGTAAGGATATGGGGCTTGTGAATGAGGCCTTTACGCCGGAGTGCTTAGAACGGCTGAAAGGAGATATCGGCGTGGGGCATGTGCGGTATTCCACTGCGGGCAGCTCCACCAGAGAAAATGCCCAGCCTTTGGTGTTAAATTATGTGAAGGGGGCCCTGGGGCTTGCCCATAACGGCAATCTGATCAATGCGCCTAAGCTTCGCAGAGAGCTGGAATACACAGGCGCTATTTTCCAGACCACTATAGATTCGGAGGTCATCGCCTACTATATCGCCAGAATGCGGCTTAAGTCAAGGTCCGTGGAGGAGGCGGTGGGACTGGCCATGGACAAGCTTAAGGGAGCTTATTCTCTGGTGATCATGTCTCCCAGAAAGCTGATCGGCGCAAGAGACCCCTTTGGTTTTAAGCCCTTGTGCATCGGAAAGCGGGGAAATGCGTATATTCTGGCCAGTGAGAGCTGTGCCCTGGAAACTGTGGGGGCAGAATTTCTGCGGGATGTGCGTCCCGGGGAGGTTGTCACCATTTCGCCGGAAAAGGGGATTGAATCGGATATGAGCCGGGCGCTTCCGGAAAGGGACACTGCAAGATGTGTATTTGAGTATATTTATTTTGCAAGGCCCGACAGCGTGATCGACGGCGCGGGTGTTTATCATGCCAGAATTATGGCGGGGAAATTTCTGGCAATGGATTCTCCTGTGGAGGCAGATTTGGTGGTGGGCGTGCCGGAGTCCGGAAATTGTGCGGCGTTAGGCTATTCCCTACAGTCCGGGATACCCTACGGAACGGCTTTTGTGAAAAACGCCTATGTGGGCCGAACCTTTATCAAGCCAAAGCAGAAAAGCCGGGAGAGCAGCGTCTGCGTAAAGCTGAATCCTATCAGAGAGGCGGTGGAGGGAAAGCGGATCATCATGATCGACGATTCCATTGTGCGTGGAACCACCTCGGACCGCATTGTCCGTATGCTGAAGGAAGCCGGAGCGAAGGAAGTCCATATGCGTGTGAGCTCTCCTCCCTTTTTATGGCCCTGCTATTTCGGAACCGATGTTCCTGCAAGAAATCAGCTGATTGCCTGGAACCGTTCCGTTGATGAGATCAATCAGATCATTGGAGCGGATTCTCTGGCTTATCTGCGGTTTAAGCGGCTTGAGGAAATGGTGGACGGCCTTGGCATCTGCAAGGGCTGCTTTACCGGAAAATATCCCATGGAGCCGCCCGCAGAGGATATCAGAGGAGATTTTGAGGCCTAATTTTCCCCGGAAGCAAAAATGAAAGAAAGAGGAAAAAGTGATGAGTACAGACAGATACCAAAGTCCGTTGTCGGAACGTTATGCCAGCAAGGAGATGCAGTATATTTTTTCTCCCGATATGAAATTCCGCACCTGGAGAAAGCTGTGGATTGCACTGGCGGAAACCGAAAAGGAGCTGGGACTTTCCCAGAACGGCGTTCCTGTTATCACAGATGAGCAGATCGCGGAGCTGAAGGCCCATGCGGAGGATATCAATTACGATGTGGCAAAGGCAAGGGAAAAGGAAGTGCGCCATGATGTGATGAGCCATGTGTATGCCTATGGACAGCAGTGTCCCAAGGCAGCGGGCATTATTCATCTGGGGGCTACCTCCTGCTATGTGGGGGACAACACGGATATTATTGTAATGACGCAGGCGCTTAAACTGGTGCGCAAAAAGCTGATCAATGTGATGAAAGAGCTTGCCGATTTTGCAGATCAGTACAAAGAGCTGCCTACGCTGGCGTTCACCCACTTCCAGCCCGCCCAGCCCACCACTGTGGGGAAGAGAGCGACTCTGTGGCTGCAGGAATTTTACCTGGACTTGGAGGATCTGGATCATGTGCTGGGGAGTATGAAGCTTTTGGGCTCTAAGGGTACTACGGGTACCCAGGCATCTTTCTTGGAGCTTTTTAATGGAGACCAGGAAACCATAGACAGGATCGATCCCATGATTGCACAGAAAATGGGATTCAAAGAGTGCTACCCTGTGTCGGGACAGACCTATTCCAGAAAGGTGGATACCCGGGTTGCCAATGTGCTGGCAGGTATTGCCGCATCCGCCCATAAGATGAGCAATGATATCCGTCTGCTGCAGCACTTGAAAGAGGTGGAAGAGCCTTTTGAAAAAAACCAGATCGGTTCCTCGGCTATGGCCTACAAGCGTAATCCCATGCGCAGCGAGCGCATTGCGTCTTTGTCCAGATATGTAATGGTAGACGCCCTGAATCCGGCCATCACCTCAGCCTGTCAGTGGTTTGAACGAACCCTGGATGACTCGGCAAACAAGCGTCTTTCCATTCCGGAGGGCTTTCTGGCGGTGGACGGGATTTTGGATTTGTGTCTGAATGTGGTGGACGGACTGGTGGTGTATCCAAAGGTGATTGAAAAGCATCTTATGAGCGAGCTTCCTTTTATGGCCACGGAGAATATTATGATGGATGCCGTTAAGATGGGAGGCAACCGCCAGGAGCTGCATGAACGGATCAGAGAGCTTTCCATGGAGGCGGGCCGCAGAGTGAAGGAGGAGGGAAAGGAAAACAATCTTCTGGAGTTGATTGCCGCCGATCCGGCCTTTCCGCTGACCCTGGAGGAGCTTGAGAAAACCATGGAACCGAAAAAGTATACGGGCCGTTCCAAGGAACAGGTAGAGGCCTTCCTGCGGGATGTAATTTACCCGGTTCTTGAGGCAAACAAGGAGCTTCTGGGAGTCAAGGCAGAGATTAATGTGTAAAACAACGCAATTTTAAGGGAGAGCAGACATGGGTGGTTTTTTTGGAGTCGCAGCAAAGGAAGACTGTGTATTTGATTTGTTTTTCGGAACGGATTATCATTCCCATCTGGGGACCAGACGGGCAGGGATGGCAGTGTACAGCAGGGAATCTGGTTATAACAGGGCAATCCACAATATTGAAAATGCCCCCTTTCGGACAAAGTTTGATAAGGATGTAAATGAAATGAGCGGAAATCTGGGCATCGGCTGTATTTCGGACTACGAGCCCCAGCCCCTGATGGTACGCTCCCATCATGGAACCTACGCCATTTCCACTGTGGGAAAAATCAATAACACAGACGCTATTTTGAAGGAGCTTTTTGCAAGGGGACATTCCCATTTTCTGGAGATGAGCGGCGGGGATATCAACGCAACGGAGCTGGTGGCCGCTATTGTCAATCAGAAGGATAACCTTGTGGAGGGCATCCAATATGCCCAGGAGATCATAGACGGCTCCATGACGATTCTGATTATGACCCCAAAGGGAATTTATGCGGCCAGGGACAGGCTGGGCAGAACGCCGGTGGCAGTGGGGAAAAAGGAGGGTGCTTATTGCGTATCCTTTGAAAGCTTCGCCTATCTGAATCTGGGGTATGTGGAGGAGAGAGAGCTGGGGCCGGGAGAGATTGTAGTGGTTACGCCTGAGGGAGTGCGTACCTTGGTAAATCCCGGAAAGGAAATGAAAATCTGTACCTTTTTGTGGGTGTATTATGGCTATCCATCCTCTTCCTATGAGGGAATCAGCGTGGAAAAAATGCGCTATCACTGTGGGGCGCTTCTGGCCGAGAGAGACGATGTGAAACCGGATATTGTGGCGGGGGTGCCGGATTCCGGAACAGCCCATGCCATCGGCTACGCCAACCGCTCCGGCATTCCTTTTTCCAGACCCTTTATCAAGTACACGCCCACCTGGCCCAGATCCTTTATGCCGACCATACAGACCCAGAGGAATCTGATCGCCAAAATGAAGCTGATACCGGTGCACGATCTGATCCAGGGAAAAAGCCTGCTTCTCATTGATGATTCCATCGTGCGCGGAACCCAGCTGAGAGAGACCACAGAATTTCTCTATCAGAGCGGAGCCAGGGAGGTTCATATACGTCCCGCCTGTCCCCCTCTTTTGTATGGATGTAAATATCTGAATTTTTCCCGTTCCTCTTCGGAGATGGACCTGATTACCAGACGAGTGCTCAAGGAGATGGAGGACGAGGGCAGAAAGATTGACTTAAAAAATTATGTTGACCCGGATACGCCGGAGTACAACGAGATGGTACAGCGCATCTGCAGGCAGCTTAATTTCACCTCGCTTCGTTTCCACAGGCTGGATGATATGATCAAATCTGTGGGTATTGACAGAGAAAAGCTCTGCACCTACTGCTGGGATGGAAGAGAGTGAAATAATTTAATCTTATAACAAACATAATAAATATTGATTTTATTTATGACCTGAAATGGTGTATACTTGGTAAGGTTTGTGAAATAGAACACGGACCATAAATAGAAATGATTACCGGAGATACAATGCTTTGCGGTGAGGAATGGAGGCCAAAATGGTAAAGGCAGTAGTAGGAGCAAACTGGGGTGATGAGGGAAAGGGAAAGATTACGGATATGATGGCGAAAAACGCAGATATCATTGTGCGCTTTCAGGGCGGCGCAAATGCGGGACACACCATCGTGAACAATTATGGAAAATTTGCGCTGCATACTCTTCCCTCGGGGGTATTTTACAGTCACACCACCAGCGTGATCGGAAACGGCGTGGCGTTAAATATTCCGCTTTTGTTTCAGGAGATCAAGTCTATTACGGACAGGAATGTGCCCATGCCTAAAATATTGGTGTCTGACAGAGCGCAGATTGTGATGCCCTACCATATTCTTTTCGATCAGTATGAGGAGGAGAGGCTGGGAGGAAAGTCCTTTGGCTCCACCAAGTCAGGCATTGCACCTTTTTATTCGGATAAATATGCAAAGATCGGCTTCCAGGTCAGTGAGCTTTTTGACGAGGCTCTCTTAGAGGAAAAGGTGGAGCGCGTGTGCGAGATGAAAAATGTGATTTTGGAGCATCTTTATCATAAGCCTCTCATTGACCCAAAGGAGCTTTTGGAAGAGCTTAAGAAATACAGGGAAATGGTCGCTCCCTATGTGTGCGACGTGTCTGCCTTTTTGGATAAGGCGTTAAAGGAGGGAAAGACCATTCTGCTGGAGGGACAGCTGGGAACCTTAAAGGATCCGGATCACGGTATTTATCCCATGGTTACTTCTTCCTCTACGCTGGCGGCCTACGGCGCTATTGGAGCCGGACTGCCTCCTTATGAGATCAAGGAGATTGTCACGGTATGCAAGGCTTATTCCTCCGCAGTGGGAGCAGGTGCATTCGTATCGGAAATCTTCGGGGACGAGGCGGATGAGCTGCGCCGCAGGGGCGGTGACGGCGGAGAGTTCGGAGCCACCACAGGGCGTCCCAGACGTATGGGCTGGTTTGACTGCGTGGCTTCTAAATACGGATGCCGCCTGCAAGGAACCACGGATGTGGCCTTTACGGTACTGGATGTGCTGGGGTATCTGGATGAGATTCCTGTGTGCGTGGGCTATGAAATCGACGGACAGGTGACCACGGACTTCCCTGTGACTGCAAAGCTGAACAAGGCAAAGCCTGTGCTTCAAAAGCTGCCGGGCTGGAAATGTGATATCAGAGGAATCAAAAATTACGAAGAGCTGCCGGAAAACTGCAGAAGGTATGTGGAGTTTATCGAAGAGCGGATCGGCTACCCCATCACTATGGTAAGCAATGGGCCTGGCAGAGAGGATGTTATTTACCGCAAAAGCCCTCTGAAATAGCTGACGGATTGGAGAAGGCGGTATGACGGGAAACCTGGAGTACTATAAGGTATTTTATTATGTGGCGCGGCTTGGAAGTGTGACCAGGGCGGCTGCAGAGCTTTCCATTTCCCAGCCGGCGGTGAGCCAGTCCATAAAGCAGCTGGAGCGTCAGCTGGAGGTGCAGCTTTTCCACCGGGCGGCAAAAGGGGTGCGTCTCACGAAAGAGGGACAGATTCTTTTTGAGTATGTGGAAAAGGGATATGAGCAGATAGAGCAGGGAGTGGGGAAGGTAAGGCAGATGCGGAACTTCGACATGGGAGAAATCCGCATTGGAGCCAGTGATATGACGCTTCGGTATTATCTGCTTCCCTTTCTGGAACGATTTCATGAGAAGTATCCGGGGATAAAAATAGCCGTCACCAACGCTCCCACTCCAGAGACACTGCGCTTTCTGGAGGAGGGGAGAATCGATATGGGGGTGGTTAGCACCCCCTTTTTAGAGGCGGCGGGCTTAAAGGCTGTTCCCGTCCGTGAAATTGAGGATATTTTTGTGGGGGGACGTAGGTTTATCTCTTACAAAAATAAAATGCTGGATTTACAGGAGCTGGAGAAGCTTCCTCTTATTTTTTTGGAAAAAAATACAAGCACCAGAAGCTATATGGACGAATTCCTCTTGCATAACGGTATTGTGGTACGGCCGGAATTTGAGCTGGCCACCAGCGATATGATCGTGCAGTTTGTATTGCGCAATCTGGGAGTGGGCTGTGTGGTCAGGGATTTTGCCAGGGAGTATATACAGTCGGGACTTTTATTTGAGCTTCGGTTTAATAAAATTATACCAAAGAGGAGCTTCTGTGCGGTGAGAAGCACCAGGGGGCCTTTATCTGCTGCTGCGGAAAAATTATTTGAATTGATGGAGTATAAGGAAAATGATTCGCAATATTGTATTTGATATCGGCAATGTGCTGACTGACTTTCGCTGGAGGGAATTTTTACAGGACAAGGGCTTTGACGACGATATGGTGGACAGAATCGCAAGGGCTTCCATCATGAGTCCCTTCTGGGAGGAATTTGACAGAGGGGATTGGGACGAGGAGAGGCTTCTGCAGGAGTTTATCAAGAATGATCCGGAGATTGAGAAGGAGCTGCGGATGGCCTTTAAACAGGTGAATGGAATGGTAACTCTGCGGGATTATGCCATTCCCTGGATAGGGGAGCTTAAGGGAAAGGGGTATCGTGTGCTGTATCTTTCCAACTTCTCCTATAAGGCTTATGTGGAATGCGCCGACGCGCTGGTGTTTCTGCCCTACATGGACGGCGGCATCCTCTCCTACAGGGAAAGACTGATAAAGCCTTACCCTGAGATTTACAGGCTGCTCATGGACCGGTATTCTTTACAGCCGGAAGAGACAGTGTTTTTGGACGATACCCTGAAAAATGTAGAGGCGGCCAGAGCCCTTGGCATTTGCGGCATCCATTTTAAGTCAAAGGAACAGGCCTGCAGGGAGCTGGAAGAGCTGGGGGTTCGCTAGCCTTATGACATGACGTTGGGGTCAAAAGGTCTCCCAATCACAAAGCGTCAGAATTGTTTGTCATCTGCAGGAGTCTTAGTTGCCCCTGGAATCGGCAAAGTTGCGTTGTGAGAAAAAAATCCGCTTGTTTGAGCGTAGCGAGTTCGGATTTTTTGGAACGCATTTAGCAAATTTGTCGATTCCTGGCGCAACTTGACTCCGAAGCCGCAAACAATTCTGATGATTTGTGATTGGGATATCTTTTGCCCCCAACATCATGATATGTCAGCGTCCGGACTCCTTTTTGGATTTCTCGCCCTCCGGGGCTGCTTCCTTCTGCTTTGATGCGCCGTCTGGGTTTAAGTCTGCGATGGTAGAGCGGTTTGTGAGCCTGCCGAAAATCCATATGTAAATCCAGAGCACCAGCGGCAGCGCTATGGTCGCAAACAGACAAAGCTGAAACAGGCTGTCTGCAGCCTTGCTGCCGAAAATGGCTGCAAATAATGTCACCACATACAGAAGCACCAAAAGCACAACGCCTGTCATGGCTGCGATCTGTTTAGGGGTGACCTTTTTCTTTTTTTCGGAATTTTCTCCGGAACTTCCATTTTTATTTTTAAAATCCTCATTCATATTTGACAGATCCCTTCCTGTTTGATGGGATTATCATACCATTTTGCGGAAAATGTTGCAAGCAAAGTCCCCGGGCCTATACCCGTATGCCCTTTGGCATACTCTCATAAGTCCGGGAACCTTTATAAGGGGAGGATTAAGTATTATTTTTATCTTTGGTAAGATCAAAGGAGGGGGTCCAATGATAGTAGTAGTATGACACGGGAAAAAAGTTTTATACATGGAATTCGAAAATTTTTATGTTTTTTATTTCTTTTATTGTTTTACCGGACAATCTGTTATATACTATCAGTTATGATACATTAAAATAATCATTGAATAAGGATGGTATGATTATGGCATTACTGGAACAGTGGAAATCTGTGGCATATAACGAGGCGACAGGAAAGGACAGGCTTCAAAAGCTGTGGGCGGCTTATTTTCAGGAGGAGAAGGAGATTTACGCACAGCTTCTGAAAAATCCTGATGAGGTTGTGGAGGGAACGGTAAAGGAGCTGGCAGACAGATTTCATGTGTCCCTGATGACAATGACCGGCTTTCTGGACGGTATCAATGACAGCTTAAAGGAGCCCAATCCCATAGAGGAGATGGAAGAGGACACGGTAGTAAATCTTGGCTTTGACAAGGCGCTTCTGTACAAAAACATGGTGGCTGCCGAGGCCGACTGGCTGTACAATCTTGAGGAGTGGAATGATATTTTTGACGAGGAGACCCGCAAGGCTCTTTACAAGGAGCAGAAATCCTCCACCACGATTGTAAAGGGACAAAAGATTTATCCAAATGATCCCTGTCCCTGCGGAAGCGGCAAAAAATATAAAAAGTGCTGCGGCAGAAAGTAAGCCCGCAGATAAGGGCTTCTTCCATGTGGCTTTCTGCCATTGGGAGGAGCCTTTTTAAGATATTCCGAGGAGAAAGGCGGCTTTTTTTATGAGGTTTATAAGAGAATTGAGAGAGTTGAAATGGAACGCGCTGCTTTTGGCGGCCTTTGACATTCTGCTGGGGGCGGTGCTTTTGATTTTCCCGGAGACCACGGCCAATACGCTGGGATATCTGATCGGTATTGTGCTGATTGTAGCCGGAGCGGTGTCCATGATCTGCTATCTTTTGCGGGAGGCCCATCAAAATTATTATCACAATGATTTTGTGACCGGACTGGTGGAAATTGCGCTGGGCTGCATCGTGCTTTACAAGGTAGAATGGATTATCTCCGTGATTCCCTTTATCATGGGGCTTTTGGTGCTCATCAGCGGCTGCAGCAAGCTTCAGGATGTGATTGACATGAAGCGCATGGAGTGCGGGAATTGGGTCGGCATGCTGATTTTAGCCATTGTGAATGTGATTGTGGGGATCGTGCTGGTGTGCAATCCTTTTGAGGCGGCAGTCCTTTTGTTCCGCCTTATCGGGCTTGCCCTTATTTTCAGCGGTGTTACGGATTGCGCTGTGATTTTTTATTTTGCCCGGAAAATGAAGCATTATTTTGACGACCTGGAGAGAGCGCAGCAGCATTTTAAAGAGCTGGAAGAGGAGCGCTGAACAGGGAAAGAGATAACAAAGGAGAAAAGCGGTGAACATTGCATCTTTTTTACAGCCAAAGGCAGAGGTTACCTATCTGCGGGATGACATGACCATACGCCAGGGCCTGGAGAAGCTGAAAAGAAGCGGCTACACGGCAGTCCCTGTGATCGACAGTGAGGACAGATATGTGGGCGTGATCAGCGAAGGGGACTTTCTCTGGCATATTTTAAGCAGGAACGACACTCTGGAGGAGATTACCATGAAGCGGCTGGAGCGGGGCGGTATAAGAAATATCCTGCAGAGCGGAAAGGTAAAGGCGGTATGTATTGATACGGACATGGAGGAGCTTTTGGAGCAGGCGAAAAATCAGAATTTCGTTCCTGTGGTGGATGACAGAAATGTTTTTATCGGTATTATAACCAGGAGAGACATCATAAAGTACTTTGTTAGCCTTTGACTTTCAGGGGAAAAGATTATATAATCATCTATGTGTCAGGAAAATACGGAAATGAGGTAAGATTTCATCATGAAAAAGTTGGAGGAATACGTAAAGAGTATACCGGACTTCCCGGAGAAGGGAATTATTTTCCGGGACGTGACAAGCGTTCTGCAGGATGCGGAGGGACTTCATCTGGCCATCGACACCATGGAGGACATGATAAAGGATTTGGAGTATGACGTGGTGGCGGGACCGGAATCCAGAGGATTTATTTTTGGAACGCCTATTGCGTATAATAACAGAAAGCCCTTTGTGCTGATCCGTAAGCAGGGAAAGCTTCCCAGAGAGACGGTATCTATTTCCTATGATTTGGAGTATGGGCAGTCTGTCATTGAAATGCACAAGGACAGCATAAAGCCGGGACAGAGGGTATTGATCGTAGACGACCTGATCGCCACGGGCGGAACCACGGAGGCTATGATTAAGCTGATAGAATCCCTGGGCGGCCAGGTAGTGGGCATTGTGGTGCTGATGGAGCTGGCTGGACTCTGCGGACGGGAGAGAATTAAGGGCTATCGTCTGGAGTCGGCCATTTGTTATCCGGGAAAATAGACATGGGGCAAGACATGGAGCAGGCTTATGACAGAAGAAAAAAACGAGGTTATTTTTGACGACGGGAAAATAAGCAGAGCAGAGGAATTTGTGAATCCTGATGAGCTGTATCAGGAGCTTATTAAGCGTGTGCAGAAATACCACCCAAGCGATGATATATCCATGATTGCCAAGGCATATAAGGTGGCCGGTGAGGCGCACAAGAACCAGTTTCGAAAGTCGGGAGAGCCTTACATCATTCATCCCCTTAACGTGGCTTTGATATTGGCGGACCTTGAAATGGATAAGGAGACCATTGTGGCGGGGCTTCTTCATGATGTGGTGGAGGACACCGTTATGACGGAGGAAGACCTGATAAGGGAGTTTGGCGAGGATGTGGCGCTGCTTGTGGACGGCGTTACCAAGCTGGAAAAGCTTCCCCTTTCCGGAAATGGGGAACAGTCCGACGCCAAGCTGGAAATGCAGGCGGAAAATCTCCGAAAAATGTTTCTGGCCATGGCAAAGGATATCCGTGTTATTTTGATCAAGCTGGCGGACCGTCTTCACAATATGCGCACCCTAAAATATAAAAATCCTGAGAGCCAGCAGCGCATTGCCAAGGAAACGCTGGAAATTTACTGCCCCATTGCCCAGAGACTGGGTATCAGCAAGATCAAAACGGAGCTGGACGACTTGTCCCTAAAATATCTGGAGCCAGAGGTTTATTACGATCTGGTGGACAAAATTGCCGTGCGCAAAAGTGTCCGGGAAAAATATATCCAGAGTATTGTGGATGAGGTCAGCGAGCACATTGCCAATGCAGGCATCAAGGCAAAGGTGGACGGGCGGGTAAAGCATTTCTTCAGCATCTATAAAAAGATGAAAAACCAGAATAAAACCCTGGATCAGATTTACGATCTGTTTGCCGTCCGGATCATTGTAGACACCGTGAAGGACTGCTATGCAGCCCTGGGCGTTATCCATGAAATGTATAAGCCTATTCCGGGGCGGTTTAAGGATTATATCGCCATGCCCAAGCCCAATATGTACCAGTCTCTGCACACTACGCTGATTGGCACCAACGGACAGCCCTTTGAGATACAGATCAGAACCTTTGAAATGCACAAGGCGGCGGAATACGGTATTGCAGCCCATTGGAAATATAAGGAGGCCTCCGACGGCAAAAAGGTGGAGACCCAGGAGGAGGAAAAGCTGGTCTGGCTGCGCCAGATTCTGGAGTGGCAGAGGGATATGTCTGACAACAGGGAATTTATGAACCTGTTAAAGAATGACCTGGATTTGTTCTCTGACAGTGTGTACTGCTTTACTCCTACAGGAGAGGTGAAGAACCTTCCGGCGGGGTCTACGCCCATTGATTTTGCCTATAGCATTCATTCGGCTGTGGGAAATAAGATGGTGGGAGCAAGAGTGAACGGCAGGCTTGTCACCATCGACTATGAGATCAAAAACGGAGACCGCATTGAGATCATTACCTCTCAAAACTCAAAGGGCCCCAGCCGGGACTGGCTGAATCTGGTAAAAAGCACTCAGGCCAAAAATAAGATCAACCAATGGTTTAAGAATGAGCTGAAGGAAGACAATATCATCAAGGGCAGAGAGCTTCTCCAGTCCTACTGCAAAACAAAATCCATCAACCTCTCCAGCCTGTTAAAGCAAAGCTACATGGAAGCGGTGATGCGAAAGTACGGCTTCAGGGACTGGGATTCGGTGCTGGCCGCCATTGGACACGGAGCTCTGAAAGAGGGACAGATTGTAAATAAGCTTCACGAGCTGTATGACAGAGAGCACAAGAAGGAGTTGACAAACGAGGAGGTGCTGGCCAATATTGCGGCCAATACGGATACCCTGCCCTTGATGCACGCCAGAACCAAGTCAAAAAGCGGCATTGTGGTAAAGGGAATCGCCGATTTGTCGGTGCGCTTTTCCAAGTGCTGCTCCCCTGTGCCGGGGGATGAGATCGTGGGCTTTGTCACCCGGGGGAGAGGCATCTCCATACACAGGACGGACTGCATCAATATCATTAATCTGCCGGAAATAGAGAGAGCCAGATTGATCGATGCAGAATGGCAGGCGCCAGAGGATGCGTCCGCCGAGAAGTATGTGGCGGAGATTAAAATTTTTGCAAACAACAGAAATGGTCTGCTGGCAGATATTTCCAAGGCGCTGACAGAGAAAAATATAGATATTCTGTCTATGAACACCCGAACCAGCAAGCAGGGAATTGCCACACTGCAGACCACCTTCGAGGTTGGAAGCAGAGAAGAGCTAAACCGGGTAATAGATAAGATAAGAGGAATTGAGAGTGTGATTGATATCGAAAGGACGACCGGATGATGGGTGAAATAAAAATCGGGAGAATGGTGCTGGGATCATGCCAGACGAATTGCTATTTTTTATACAGGACAGGAGACAGCCGGGTTCTTGTGGCCGATCCCGCAGATCAGGGGGCGGCAATCTTTGACACTCTGAAGAAAAATGGATTTTGCGTTGAGGGCATTTTGCTGACCCACGGACATTTTGACCACATTTGGGGCTGTGAAGAGCTGCGAAAACGGGCAAACGAGGATGCGGCGGAGCGGGGAGCGGAGCCTGTGCTTGTCTATGCCTGCGAGGCGGAGAGAGCGCTTTTGGGCGACGCTGTGAAAAATGTGTCCAAGATGGCGGGCAGACCCTGTACCCTGGAGGCGGACGTTTATGTGAAGGACGGGGAGGAGATTGCTGTGGCGGGAATGACCTGCAGAGTGATTGCTACTCCGGGACACACGGCGGGGGGCTGCTGCTATTATTTTGAGGAGGCCGGTTTTCTTCTGTGCGGCGACACCATTTTTCTGGAATCTGTGGGAAGGACGGATTTTCCCACAGGAAGCATGGGAACCTTGATCCGCTCCATAAAGGAGAAGATTTTTACCCTTCCTGAGGAGACCAAGCTTTACCCGGGACATGGGGATGGCACCACAGTGGGCCATGAAAAGAGCTATAATCCTTTCTGCGTATAGCTTTCAGAAAAATAGTTTTGAACAAAATCGCAGCGCTTTGCTGCGATTTTTGCAGACCAGAAAACGGAGATAAAGATTGAAAATTAAAATTTTCAATCTGGAATTTGTGCTGCCGCACAAAGTTCCTTCTGATTACAAAGCCGCTCACGCGGCAGAATGAGAGGAAAAATGGAATCTACATTGCTTGTAAGCTTAAATGATCCCTCCTTTGAATATGATGTGCACGCGCTGGTGAAGGCCTTTTATCCTGACAGGAACGTGAAGGTGCTTTCCGGAGAGAGGGAGGAGAATTTTTT
Source organism: Candidatus Acetatifactor stercoripullorum (assembly GCF_944382095.1). NCBI lineage: Bacteria > Bacillati > Bacillota > Clostridia > Lachnospirales > Lachnospiraceae > Acetatifactor > Candidatus Acetatifactor stercoripullorum. Next base: position 29,614 of record NZ_CALWMU010000021.1, on the reverse strand, counting down.
TGCGGAAATTGAGATAGGGGAAGGCGGCGCCAGAATCTGCCTGGAGGGACGAGAGCATAAGTGGCAGGCGAAAGAAGAGGAGAAAAGGTCTGTACCGGAGACCAGGGGCGACTTTAAAAATGGCTTTAAGGCATTTCTCTATGAGGTGCTTAGCAGGGAAACCGGAAGAAAGCTGCCCTGGGGGAACCTGACGGGAATCCGGCCCACGAAAATTGCATACGGAATGCTGGAGCAGGGAAAGAACAGACAGGAGATCATGGACTACTTAGAGGATAAACACTTTGTCAGTGGAGAAAAAGCTGCTCTCAGCATTGATATCGCAGAGAGGGAGCGGGAAATCCTGTCAAAGATATTATGCGGGGACAAAGGCGATAGTCAGGGATATAGTCGAGACTTTAGCCTTGGCTATAGTCTTTATGTAGGCATTCCTTTCTGTCCCACCACCTGCCTGTATTGTTCCTTTACCTCTTATCCCATTGGGGGATACCGTAAGATAGTGGACCGCTATGTGGACTGTCTCTTAAAGGAACTGGAATATGTGGCCCGCAAATACCAGGGAAAGCGGCTTGACTGTGTATATATAGGAGGGGGAACCCCCACAACGCTGGAGGCGGAGCAATTAGACAGACTGCTTTCGGGGATAAAGCATTTTTTTGATTTTTCCCAGGTGAAGGAATTTACGGTGGAGGCCGGAAGGGCGGACAGCATTACGAAGGAAAAGCTTTCCGTGCTTAAGGAAAAGGGAGTGGACCGCATTTCCGTCAATCCTCAGACCATGAAGCAGGAGACCCTGGATCGAATCGGCAGAAAGGCTTCAGTGGAGCAGGTGGAGGCGGCCTTCTTTTTGGCACGGCAGATGGGCTTTGACAACATCAACATGGATTTGATTTTAGGACTTCCAGGAGAGCTTGCACAGGATGTGCAGCACACCATAGACCGGGTGGCAGAGCTTGGCCCGGACAGCCTTACGGTGCATTCCCTGGCGGTAAAGCGGGCCTCTAAGCTGAACCAATGGATACAGGAAAACGGAATCTCCATGCTCAAAAACACGGACGAAACCATGGAGATTGCAGCAAAGGGGGCAAGGCGGCTTCACATGGAGCCCTACTATCTGTACCGCCAGAAAAACATATCAGGAAATTTTGAAAATGTAGGCTATGCAAGACCGGGGAAATACGGGCTTTACAATATTTTGATTATGGAAGAGAAGCAGACCATCATAGCCTGCGGTGCGGGAAGCATTTCAAAGCTTGTGCTGCCGGACGGCAGAATCGAGCGCAGCAGCAATGTGAAGGACGTGACGCTGTACATTGAGAAAATCGATGAGATGATTCAGCGCAAGGAAGCATTTTAAGGGAAAGGGAGGACGGCGTATGGTATCGGCGGCAACAATCGCAACAGTTTCCATCACATTATTTATCTGTCTGGTTTTACCTGTGATCGTGTATCTTGTATATGGCATAAAAAACAAGGGAAAGGGGGTCTGGACGGCATGGCTTTTGGGTGCGGCGGGCTTTTTCGTATTCCAGATTCTTTTAAGAAGCCCTATTTTAAGCGTGCTTTCCATGACTTCCTGGTTTACGGCCTTTGCAACAAAACACTATGTATGGTACTGTCTGCTTCTGGCCCTTACGGCGGCGCTGTTTGAGGCGGCGGGCAGATATATTGCAGCGAAGCTTATGGGGAAAAAGCTGACTTATGTAAGAGGTCTGGCGGCAGGCTTAGGCCACGGCAGTATTGAGGCGATGGTGATCGTAGGGCTGACCTATATCAATAATTTAGCGTACATTATCATGATCAATACAGGAAGCTTCGACGCAGTGATAGAGCAGACGGCGGCGCTGGGGGTGGATACCACACAGCTTCTTATGGTGAAGGAGAGTCTGGTGAGTGCGAATCCGGGCATATTTCTGTTAGCGGGCTATGAAAGAGTTCTCACTGTAATCCTGCATATTGCGTTAAGTATGATTGTCTGCTATTTTGTCAGCCAGAAAAAGGATATTGTGGGCGTTGTGGCATGTGTCCTGATTCACGGGACAGTTGACTTTATAGTGGCCCTGGTAAACGGCATGGCAGCGGAATATCTGGGCAATGTGATATCTGCGTCTTTGGCGTATATTATTATATATACCTTCCTGACAGCAGTGGCGGCGTTGTCTGTAATAGTCATCCACCGGTTCCGTTTGCGCTGGGCAACTGCGGCTTGACAGCATCCCGGAAAAACTATATCATGGAATAGATAAATTTGGATGAAAGCGAGAGAAGGCATGGCACTTAGCAAGAAGCCTGTGACAGGCATGAAGGACATTCTGCCGGAGGAAATGCAGATTAGGGATTATGTGATAGGCGTGATCAAGGATACCTACGGCAGGTTTGGATTTACGTCCATAGAGACTCCCTGTGTGGAAAATATTGCAAATTTGACCAGCAGGCAGGGCGGCGATAACGAGAAGCTGATTTTTAAGATTCTGAAGCGTGGGGAAAAGCTGAATGTGGAGGAGGCCGTATCCGAGGAGGAGGTTGTAGACAGCGGGCTTCGCTATGATCTGACTGTGCCCCTGGTGCGCTATTATTCCAACAACGCGGCGAAGCTTCCCGCTCCCTTTAAGGCGCTGCAGATGGGAAATGTCTGGCGGGCGGACAGGCCCCAGAGGGGAAGATTCCGCCAGTTTATGCAATGCGACATAGATATTCTGGGAGAGCCCTCCAATCTGGCGGAGATTGAGCTGATTTTAGCCACCACAACCACCCTGGGCAGGCTGGGCTTTCAGAAATTCCAGATACGAATCAACGACAGAAGGATACTGAAGGCCATGGCGGCGTACAGCGGCTTTGCCGAGAAGGATTTTGACAGCGTATTTATCACTCTGGATAAGATGGATAAGATCGGCCTTCCCGGTGTGGAAAAGGAGCTTTTGGACAACGGCTTTGAAAAGGGCTGCGTGGAAAAATATCTGGCCCTGTTTGAGGGACTTTCCAAGGCAGGGGACGGCATAGCCTATCTGGCGGATGCGCTGGGGGATTTTCTGGAGCCGGAGGTAAAAGGAGGACTGCAGGAGATCATAACAAGCGTAGAGGCCGCAAAGAGCGCTGACTTTGAGATGGTGTTTGACGCTGCCTTAGTGAGAGGAATGTCCTATTACACGGGAACTATCTTTGAGATAGCCATTCCGGAATTTGGCGGAAGCTGCGGGGGAGGCGGGCGCTATGACAAAATGGTTGGAAAATTTACCGGGAATGATGTGCCGGCCTGTGGTTTTTCCATTGGCTTTGAACGGATTATCATGCTGCTTATGGAGAATGGCTTTCAGGTGCCCAAGAAGCCGAAAAAGGTCGCCTATCTGATTGAAAAGGGCGTGGAGGCAGACACCCTGGGGCAGATCATTCGAAAGGCCCAGGAGGCCAGAAAAGACGGCAGCCAGGTGCTGGTGGTGCGTATGAACAAAAACAAAAAATTCCAAAAGGAGCAGCTGGAAAAAGAGGGCTATGAGGAATTTGTGGAATTTTATAAGAATCCCCTTAAAAATTAAAAGTGCGGACGAAGAGAGAGGTAAATTATGGCTGAGTCGATGAAAGGCTTAAAAAGGACATGCCGCTGCGGGGAGCTGTCTGCGGCGAATGTGGGAGAGAACGTTACCGTTATGGGCTGGGTGCAGAAGCAGCGCAATAAGGGCGGTATTATATTTGTGGATTTGCGTGACAGAGCAGGGATTCTGCAGGTTATTTTTGAGGAGAGCGAGTGCGGAGCCGAAAGCTTTGCAAAAGCGGAAAGGCTTCGGAGCGAATTTGTGGTGGCAGTGACGGGAAAAGTGGAGAGACGCCAGGGCGCTGTCAACGAAGGCCTTGCCACCGGAGAGGTGGAAGTGAGGGCAGAACAGATCAGAATCCTCTCTGAGGCGGAGACGCCGCCATTTCCCATTGAAGCAGATTCCAAGACCAAGGAGGAGCTGCGCTTAAAGTATCGTTATCTTGACCTGCGCAGGCCGGATCTGCAGAAAAATCTGATACTGCGCAGCAAAATCGCTGCCAATATCCGCAGCTTTATGGAGTCAGAGGGATTTTTGGAGATCGAGACGCCCATTCTGCAGAAATCCACGCCGGAGGGAGCCAGAGATTACCTTGTGCCAAGCCGTGTGCATCCGGGAACCTTTTATGCGCTGCCCCAGTCGCCCCAGCTGTTCAAGCAGCTTCTGATGTGCTCGGGCTATGACCGTTATTTTCAGATTGCAAAATGCTTTAGAGATGAGGATCTTCGGGCGGACAGGCAGCCGGAATTTACCCAGGTGGACTTGGAAATGTCCTTTGTGGATGTGGATGATGTGATCGATGTGACAGAGCGGATGGTGGCCCGGGTATGCAGGGAGGCTATTGGAATTGATGTGCAGCTGCCTATCAGACGCATGGCCTGGACGGAGGCCATGAACCGTTTCGGCTCGGATAAGCCGGATACCCGTTTTGGCATGGAGCTGGTGGACGTTTCGGAGACAGTCAGGGGCTGCGGTTTTGGCGTGTTTACCTCCGCCCTGGAAAACGGCGGCAGTGTCCGGGGGATCAATGTAAAAGGACAGGCCGGGATGCCCAGAAAGAAAATCGACGCTTTGGTGGAGTTTGCAAAGGGATATGGCGCAAAGGGGCTGGCCTATTTATCGGTACAGGAGGATGGAACCTACAAATCCTCCTTTGCAAAGTTTATGACGCAGGAAGAGCTTGACGGACTGGCTGGGGCAATGGAGGCAGAGCCTGGAGACCTGCTTTTGTTTGCGGCAGACAGTTTAAAGAATGTGTGGGCTGTTTTAGGGGCTCTTCGCTGCGAGCTGGCTAAGCAGCTGGGGCTTATTGATAACGACAGGTTTGACTTTTTGTGGGTGACGGAGTTTCCTCTGCTTGAGTGGAGCGAGGAGGAGAACCGTTTTACGGCCATGCACCATCCCTTTACCATGCCCATGGAGGAGGATCTTCCCATGCTGGAGACGGATCCGGGAAGGGTGCGGGCAAAGGCCTATGATATTGTGCTGAACGGTGTGGAGCTGGGGGGCGGCAGCGTCCGTATCTTCCAGGATGACATTCAGGAGAAAATGTTTGAGGTGCTGGGCTTTACCAAGGAGCAGGCGTGGGAGAGATTTGGATTTTTGTTAAATGCCTTCCGGTACGGAGTGCCCCCTCATGCGGGACTGGCCATCGGCATGGATCGGTTTGTGATGCTTTTGACAAAGGCGGAGAGCATTCGAGAGGTCATTGCCTTCCCTAAGGTAAAGGACGCCTCCTGCCTGATGACAAACGCTCCCGACGTGGTGGACGATGCACAGCTTGCAGAGCTGCACCTGCAGATTACCGGGGAATGAGTCGCAAAAAAGTACAGGCGTTTTGAAAAAGGAGGCTGGCGGAGCTGGTAGATTTCCGACAGCCTTCTTGTCATAAGGACAATTTGGTTATTACGCCCAGTTTCTGATACCAGGGAGTGAGTTTCACAATTACTTGAAGCATAGATGAAGAGAGAAAAATATGGAGGAACGGTTTTATCTGCTGTCTCTGAAAGGGGCAGATGGGCAGGGGGAAGATTTTTGGCTGGCATCCATCCTAAAGGGGCTGGATCAAGAAAGGCGAAATCGTATCCAGAGCATAAAAAATCCAAGAAAACGGCTGGAAAGCGCCGGAGCGGGACTTTTGCTTCAGCTGGCCCTGCAGGAAGCGCTCCTTTCAAAAAGAGAAGAGGAGACCGTTTCTTCTTTGACCTTGCAGGAGCTTTTGGATCGTGCGGGGGAGCCTCTGCCTTTGCATTTTGCCTATGGGGTACAGGGAAAGCCCTATGTGACAAATTACCCGTATTTCTTTAGTCTTTCCCATTCCGGGGATTATGTGCTGTGCGCCTTTTCCCAAAGGGAGATCGGAGCGGATATCCAGCAGGAGAGGGACTGTCCTGTGGAAAGACTGGCAGAGCGTTTTTTTTCCCAGGAGGAAAGGAGACGGTTTGCCGGATATGCTTCGGAGAGGGAAAAGAAGAATTATTTTTATGAGTGCTGGTGCCGCAGGGAAGCCTACGGGAAGCTGACAGGCGAGGGAGTGGGGAAAAATCTGGGAAGCTGTATTGACGATAAAGCCCATTGGATTATGCTTCCCAGCCCGGAGGGCTACCGGGCTGCAGCCTGTATGCGGCTTTGTGAGAAAGAAAAATAGGAGATAGGGTTTTAGATGAGGAGATTGCTTGTTTATTTGAAGGATTATAAAAAAGAGTCTGTGCTGGCGCCGCTTTTTAAGCTGCTGGAGGCTCTTTTTGAGCTGCTGGTTCCCCTGGTGATGGCGGGCATCATAGACAGGGGAATTGCACAGGAGGATATGGGATATATCGCTCAAATGGGGCTTTGTCTTTTGGCCCTGGGAGCGGTGGGGCTGGTGTCCTCCATTACCGCACAGTATTTTGCGGCAAAGGCGGCTGTGGGATTTGCCACAAAGCTGCGGCAGTCTCTGTTCGATCATATTCAGTCCTTAAGCTTTACCAATCTTGACCGGGCGGGAACCTCCACCCTGATCACACGGATGACCAGCGACATCAATCAGGTGCAGTCCGGGGTGAACATGGTGCTGCGCCTGTTTCTGCGTTCTCCCATCATTGTGTTTGGCGCCATGATCATGGCTTTCACCATAGATGTGAAGAGCGCGCTGGTGTTTGCAGTGGCGATTCCGGCCCTTGGAGTTGTGGTTTTTGGAATTATGCTCTGGACTATTCCGCTGTATAAAAAGGTGCAGGCCGGTCTGGACCGGATACTTGGGATCACAAGAGAGAATCTCACAGGGGTGCGTGTAATCCGTGCCTTTCACCAGGAGGAGCGGGAAAAAGAGCGCTTTTGGGAAAATAATCAGGCTCTTGCCGCCCTGCAGATGTTTGTGGGGAAGATCAGCGCCTTCATGAATCCTGTGACCTATGTGATCGTAAATGGCGCCATAATTCTTCTGATTTATATTGGAGCCATTCAGGTAAATGTGGGAAACCTCACCCAGGGAGAGGTTGTGGCCATTGTCAATTATATGTCTCAGATACTGGTGGAGTTAGTTAAGCTGGCGAATCTGATTATTACGCTCACAAAGGCTTTGGCCTGCGCAGACCGGGTGGCTGCGGTATTTGATATCACAAACGAAGCGCCGGAGAGCAAGCAGCGTGCGGATGCTTCTTTTGAGTGTGTAAAAGAGCCTGCACAAGGGCAGCCTTATCTATCCTTTGAGCATGTATCCCTCACCTATCAGAGGGCGGGAGCGGAAACGCTTCACGATATCCACTTTACGGTAAACAAAGGGGAGACCATAGGAATTATCGGAGGCACGGGCTCCGGAAAATCCTCCCTGGTTAACCTGATTCCCGGTTTTTACCCTGTTACCCAGGGTGCGGTGCGCCTGGAGGGGAAGGACATTCGTGAAATTCCCCAGGAGGAGCTGAGAGGCCGGGTGGGTATGGTGCCCCAGAAGGCGGTGCTCTTTAAAGGAACCATCCGGAGCAATCTCCAGTGGGGAAAGCCGGATGCAGATGAGGAAGAAATGTGGCGGGCTTTGGAACTTGCCCAGGCGAAGGAAATCGTAGAGGGAAAGCCCGGAGGGCTGGACGCGGCAATTACCCAGAACGGAAAAAACCTGTCGGGAGGACAGAGACAGAGACTTACCATCGCGAGAGCCCTGGTGCGAAGACCGGAAATCCTGATTTTGGACGACAGCGCCTCCGCCCTTGACTATGCCACGGACGCAAAGCTCCGCGGGGCGCTTAGGACACTCCGGGGAAATACCACTACCTTTCTTGTGTCACAGCGAGCTTCCTCCATACGAAATGCGGACAAGATCATAGTGCTGGACGATGGAGAGCTGGCGGGAGTGGGAACCCATAAAGAGCTTTTGGAGGGCTGTACGGTATACCAGGAAATTTACTATTCCCAGTATCCCAATGAGAGACCGGGACAGAAGGGAGGAAGAGCATGAGCCAGAAGAAAACCATGAGTCAGAAAGAAACCATGAAAAGGGTTTTGCGCTATATTAAAAAGTACAGGCTTGTGGTGGCGCTGTCCCTTTTACTGGCCGCCGTCACCGTGGCGCTTACGTTGTATATTCCGATTCTGACAGGAGACGCCGTGGACCTGATTGTGGGGAAGGGCCAGGTGGATATGCCGGGAGTCTTTCAGATTATGATGAAAATTGCCGTTGTCATGGTGATCACTGCGGCGGCCCAATGGGTGATGAACACCTGCAATAACTATATCACCTACCATGTGATCCGGGATATCCGCTCCGATGCTTTTCAAAAATTGGAGATACTTCCTTTAAAATATATGGATACCCATGCCTATGGCGATGTGGTCAGCCGTGTGATCGCGGACGTGGATACCTTTGCCGACGGGCTGCTTATGGGTTTTACCCAGCTTTTTACGGGAGTACTGACCATTTTCGGCACACTGGGCTTTATGCTGGTTACGAATGTGCCCATCACCCTTGTAGTAGTCTGCATCACCCCTGTTTCCTTTCTGGTGGCCCGCTTTATTGCCAGAAAGACTTATTCTATGTTTAAGGAGCAGTCTGAGACAAGAGGAGAGCAGACCTCTTTGGTGGAAGAGATCGTAGGAAATCAGAAGGTGGTAAAGTGCTTTTCCAGGGAAAAACAGGTGCGGGAGCAGTTTGGAGAGATCAACGGCAGACTGGAGAAATGTTCTTTAAAGGCAATCTTTTTTTCCTCTATCACCAATCCTGCCACACGGTTTGTAAACAGCCTCGTGTATGCGGGAGTTGGAATTTTCGGCGCGCTGATCGCCATTTCCGGCGGTATCAGCGTAGGGCAGCTTTCCTGCTTTTTAAGCTACGCCAATCAGTATACAAAGCCCTTTAACGAGATATCGGGAGTGGTGACGGAGCTGCAGAATGCCTTTGTGTGCGCGGGCCGCATTTTGGATCTGATCGAGGAGGAGCCCCAGGTTCCGGACGCGCCCGATGCAAAAGTGCTTTCAGATGCCTCGGGCAATGTGGAACTTGCCCATGTGTATTTTCAGTATGTGCCGGATAAAAAGCTGATCCAGGATTTCAACCTGTGCGTGAAGCCGGGACAGAGAATTGCCATTGTAGGTCCCACAGGCTGCGGAAAAACCACACTGATCAATCTGCTGATGCGTTTTTATGATGTGAACGAGGGAAGCATCCGGGTGGATGGAACAGATATCCGCCAGATTACCAGAGGAAGCTTAAGGACCAGCTACGGCATGGTGCTGCAGGAAACCTGGCTTAGAAGCGGCACCATTGCGGATAATATCAGCATGGGGAAACCGGAAGCGTCCAGAGAGGAAATTGTGGCGGCGGCAAAGGCGGCCCATGCCCACAGCTTTATCAAGCGCCTTCCGGAGGGCTACGATACTGTGATCACGGAGGACGGGGGAAGCCTCTCCCAGGGGCAGAAACAGCTTTTGTGCATCGCCCGCGTAATGCTCTGTCTGCCGCCCATGCTGATTCTGGATGAGGCCACCTCATCCATTGACACCCGCACGGAAATCAAGATACAGAATGCCTTCGCAAAAATGATGGAGGGGCGCACCAGCTTTATTGTGGCCCATCGTTTGTCTACCATCCAGGAGGCGGATGTGATCCTTGTGATGCGGGATGGGAATATTATCGAACAGGGAGACCATGAAAGCCTGCTTGGACAGGGTGGATTTTACGCGAATCTTTATAACAGCCAGTTTGCTGTGTAAAAGGATAAAACAGACAGAAATGATACAGGCACTATCAGGCGCCTTCCGCATAAAATGTAGAAAGAGATGCGGGAGGCGTTTTTTTATGGCGCTTGTAGTGATCGATCCGGGACATGGAGGAGCCAATCCAGGCGCGGTGTACAATGGACGCCAGGAAAAGGACGATGTACTCGCCCTTTCACTTGCAGTGGGAAATATTTTGGAACAAAACGGGGTGGATGTGTATTTCACCAGGACTACGGATGTCTATGAATCCCCCTATCAGAAGGCTACGGAGGGCAATCAGGTGGGAGCGGATTATTTTGTTTCCATCCACCGCAATTCCAGCCCCTATCCAAACCAGTACACAGGCGTTGAAACCTTGGTTTACAACCGGTATGGGGAGGCAGCCAGAATGGCGTATAACATCAATGCGCAGCTGGAGGAGGTAGGCTTTGTCAATCAGGGCGTCAACGAACGGCCTAATCTGGTGGTATTAAACAGCACCCAAATGCCTGCGGTACTGGTGGAAGTGGGCTTTATCAACAACGACCAGGATAACGTGCTGTTTGACGAAAGATTTGACGATATTGCCAGGGCTATTGCGGACGGCATACTGCAGACTATTTGGAGCTAATCTTGATCATGAATTCCAGTTTGGGCGGGACCGTCAATGATTTCCCCTGTCCGGTGGAAACGGGAACCGTGGCAGGGGCAGTCCCAGGTTTTATCCTCTGGATTCCAGCAAAGCTGGCAGCCTAGGTGGGGGCATCTGGGAGACACCAGATGGAGGGTATCGTCCGTATCCTTATAAATTCCTCTTTTCTTTCCGTCTATTCGTCCGATGCAGCCGGTGCCTGGAAGAAGCGCATCGGCGTCTATTTTTTGTCCTCTGTTTAAAAAGCTTTGGGAAAGGGAGCAGGACGCCTGCTTCATTTCTCCTAAAAAAGATTTAATGGCACGGGTATTCCAATTTCTTTTGGGTGAAAAGAGCTCTTCATAGGTACAGGGGCGGCCGCAGATCAGGTCTGTGAGCAGCAACGCTGCCGCCATGGACAGGCTCATGCCCCATTTGCCAAAGCCTGTGGCCACATACCAATTTGGTGCAAATGGAGAAAAACGCCCCACATAGGGAAGGCCGTCTAAGGTGACACAGTCCTGGGCAGACCATGCTTCCGCCAAAACAGCCTTTGGAAAAAATTTTTTCGCCGTTTCCTTCAGCGCCTGATAGCGGAAGAAGGAGTGGTTTTTACCGGTGCGGTGCCCCTCTCCACCGATGAGGGTATAATCCTGAAAGCGGCGCAGGGAAGGGGTATCGCTGTCAATCCCGAAAAACATTCCGGCAGGCAGCCCGGTATCTCCCTTCAGGGCTGCGGCGTAAGAGCGCTCCTGGTGCATTTTCAAAAAGTACAGGCCGGGAACCAGCACAAAGGGATAATGACAGGCAAAGATAATGTGGTTTGCTGTGACGGTATTTTTTTCCGTATAGATGCAGTTTCCTTTTACCCTTGTCACCTTGGTATGCTCATAGATGGAAAGCTGCGGGGCCAGCGCATACAAAAACAAAAGGGGATGAAACTGGGCCTGTCCATCCACGCAAAGGGCGGTCCAGGAATCTTTTCGGCAGATGCGGCAGGGAATTCCCAGAGACAGGAGAGCGTTTTTTTCCTGATTCAGCTTTTCCATGCCCTCTGGAGTGTGGGTGTAAAGAAATGCGGGAAGCTTTTCAAAAAAGCAGGAGATGGAAAGCTCCCTGATCAAATTTTCATAGGCCAAAATGCCGCGTCGGTTGCTTTCCGCATAATTTTTTGCCCCAATAAAGCCTTTTTCTGTAAGCAGCCTGTGGTAAATGAGCCCGTGCTGTAAGGTGATTTTTGCTGTGGTCAGGTGGGTTTGCCCGCTGCCGATGGCGTCTGCTTCCAATACAATGGTCTTAAGTCCTGCCCTCTGCAGAAGAAAGGCGGTGAGAATGCCGCAGATTCCTCCTCCGATCACAGCGGCCTGCGCGGTAAGATCCTCCTCCAGGGAAGGAAAGACGGGTGGATGAATTTGCTTGTTCCAAATGGATTCCATGGCTGTACTCCTTATTTGCTTCAATGAATTTCGATAGGATATTTGATGTATGTTATTGTGCAGTTCTCTCTTTTTTTTATGCGCAGTATCATTTGCGTTACATAGAATCCTCTTTTTTGTGTGAGTATTGCCCCTGTGGTTTTACATAAAAATTACATACAAATTACCCAAGTGTGATATTTTGTTGTTTTTTTTCATGCTAGTATTTACAACGTAATCGAGAGAAAAAGAAAAACAAAAAATGGAGGAACAAATATTATGAAAAACAGACGAAGCAGAATATTGGCTCTTGTGGGAGCATGTATTTTGGCAATGGGAACCCTTACCGCATGTGGAAGCGAAGAGACGAATGCTTCCACCAGCCAGGCAGAAAGCTCTGCGCAGGAAAGCAGCGCGGCTGAGACCACTTCTTCTGAAGCGGCTTCTACTGAGGCAGCTTCTACTGAGGCATCCACTGAGACGGCGGCGTTGTCCGGTTCTATCCAGATGGTGGGCAGCACTTCCATGGAGAAGTTTGCCAACGCATTGATTGAGGCTTTTATGGCAGAGAATCCTGATGTGAATGTAACTGCAGAGTTTGTGGGCTCCGGCGCGGGCATCGAGGCGGTGACAAATGGAACGGCGGATATTGGAAATTCATCCAGAAGCCTGACGGATGATGAGAAGGCTGCGGGCGTTGTGGAAAATATCGTAGCAATCGACGGCATTGCAGTCTGCGTTGATCCTGCAAATACGGTAACCGGGCTCACCAAGCAGCAGCTGACTGATATTTATACCGGAACCATTACAAATTGGAGCGAGGTTGGCGGTTCAGATTCTCCTATCATCGTAGTGGGACGTGAGGCTGGCTCCGGCACTAGAGGCGCTTTTGAAGAGATTCTTGGCATTGAGGACGCATGTGCATATGCAAACGAGCTGGACAGCACCGGCGCGGTTATGGCGAAGGTAGCATCCACCCCTGGCGCGATCGGCTATGTATCACTGGATGTGCTGGATGACACTGTAGTAGCCCTTGCGCTGGATGATGTAGAGCCTACAGTTGACAATATCAAGTCCGGCAGCTACTTCTTAAGCAGACCCTTCGTAATGGCGACCAATGGAGAAATCTCCGCACAGAGCGAGCTGGTACAGGCATGGTTCGATTTTGTGCTGGGCGCTGAGGGACAGGAAATTGCCACCAGTGTAGGATTGATTACGGTAGAATAATAAAAAGGATAATGCGATGAAAAGTCAAACACACGCTTTTGTAAAAGAGTCCACGATTGTTGGAAGCAGAAAAAACAAAGCGGTGGTGGAAACTGCGGCACAAATAATCTTCACTATTTGTGCCTTCTTCGCTGTTTTGGCGGTGGTTTCCATCACCCTATATATGATTATCAGCGGAACGCCCGCCATCTTTCAGGTGGGGCTTAAGGAAATATTGTTTGGCACCGTCTGGAAGCCTACGGCTGCGGAGCCTCAATATGGTATTCTTTATGTCATTCTGACCTCTATTGTGGGCACCGGCCTTGCCATACTGATCGGTGTGCCCATTGGAGTGCTCAGCGCGGTGTTCCTTGCGGAGGTTGCCCCGAAAAAGCTGGCCATGATCGTGAAGCCGGCAGTGGAGCTGCTTGCGGGAATTCCTTCCGTTGTGTACGGCCTGTTAGGTATCTATTTGTTGAATCCATTTATGTATAAAATTGAGCTTGCGTTATTTGAGGGTTCCAAAACCCATCAGTTTACGGGCGGGGCGAATCTGCTTTCGGCGGTGATTGTGCTTGCCATCATGATTCTTCCCACGGTGATCAATATTTCAGAGACCTCCATAAGGGCGGTGCATCCCAGCATAAAGGCGGCGTCTCTGGCACTGGGGGCTTCCCACATACAGACCATTTTCAAATCCATTCTCCCGGCGGCCAAGTCCGGCATTATCACAGCTGTTGTACTGGGCGTGGGAAGAGCCATCGGAGAGGCCATGGCAATCACTTTGGTGTCGGGAAGCAGCGTAAACCTGCCGCTGCCCTTCAATTCCGTGCGTTTTTTGACCACAGCTATCGTCAGCGAGATGGGATATTCCTCAGGAACCCACAGACAGGTGCTGTTCACCATCGGACTGGTGCTGTTTGTGTTTATTATGATTATCAACGTAGCGTTGAGCAAAATTTTAAAGAAGGGGGGAAGCGCAGATGAACGGCAGTAATACACTAATGAAAAAGAGAAAGCGCCCCCTTGATACGGTGCTGCTGGCGGCTGTTTACATATCGGCATCTCTTTCTGTCATCCTGCTGCTTGGAATTATCGGCTATGTGTTTGTAAAGGGTATCGGCACGGTAAACTGGAAGTTTTTGACCTCCGTCACAAGCGCCCTGAACCAGACGGCGGGTATCGCTGGAAATCTGGTTAACACCCTTTATATTATTGTGATCACGCTGTTAATCGCCACTCCGCTGGGGGTTGGTTCGGCTATTTATCTGAATGAATATGCAAAGCCGGGCAGAATTGTTTCTATGATTGAGTTTACCACGGAAACTCTTTCGGGCATTCCCTCCATTATTTTCGGTTTGTTTGGCATGGTGTTTTTCGGGGAATCCCTGGGGCTTGGCTATTCCCTGCTCACCGGCTCCTTTACCTTGACGATTATGGTGCTTCCGCTGATCACCAGAAATACCCAGGAAGCCCTTCGGACGGTGCCGGACAGCTATAGAAGCGGCGCCCTGGGAATGGGTTCCACAAAATGGCATATGATCAGAACCATATTGCTTCCCTCTTCCATGTCCGGTATCGTTACAGGAATCATTCTTGCCCTGGGACGTATCGTCGGAGAGTCCGCAGCCCTTTTGTTTACTGCAGGAAGCGATTACAAGCTGCCCCGCTTTGGAAGCGATTTTGCAGCAAATGTGGAGAGACTTTTTACCAAAACCACAGAGTCGGGCGGAACGCTCACCATAGAGCTGTATCTGCAGATGCAGAAGGGGCAGTATGAGACCGCCTTCGGAATCGGCTGTGTGCTGGTTGTGATTGTGCTGATTTTAAATCTGCTTACCAAGCTGGCGGCAAAAAAGCTTCGGCCGGTATAAAAGCGAAAGATAGAAGCGGCTTTGCACAAACATTGATTATGCGCAAAGAAATGCGCGGGAATGAGGATAAACATGGAAAAGAGTAAAATATCGGTGAAAAATCTGAATCTCCACTACGGGGAGAATCATGCGCTGAAGGATGTAAGCATGGAGATCAAGGATCATGCGATCACAGCTTTTATCGGACCCAGCGGCTGCGGAAAATCCACCTTTTTAAAATGCTTAAACCGTATGAACGATCTTGTGGATAATGTGCGCATTGAAGGACAGGTGCTTTTGGACGGAGAGGATATTTATGACAAGCGGGTGGATACCACGCTGCTGCGCAAAAAGGTAGGCATGGTATTTCAGCAGCCCAATCCGTTTCCTATGTCCATTTACGACAATGTGGCTTACGGGCCCAGGCTTCATGGCATCAAGCAGAAATCAAAGCTGGATGATATTGTGGAAAATGCGCTTAGGGGAGCGGCTATTTTTGACGAGGTAAAGGATCGTCTGCGGAAATCTGCCCTGGGGCTTTCGGGCGGACAGCAGCAGAGACTGTGCATTGCCCGGGCGCTGGCAGTGGAGCCGGAGGTGCTTTTGATGGATGAGCCCACCTCAGCCCTGGACCCGATCTCTACCTTGAAAATAGAGGAGCTGATGGAATCTTTGAAGAAAAAGTATACGGTAGCCATTGTGACCCACAATATGCAGCAGGCTGCCCGTGTGTCCGATGACACGGCATTTTTCCTGGTGGGGGAGGTGGTGGAATTTAATTCCACTCAGAATATTTTTTCCCGTCCCAAGGACAAGAGGACTGAGGATTATATTACAGGCCGTTTTGGCTGAATAAAATATTTTGCCGCCTAAAGCGGATGATTGGAAAGAGAGGATAATCATGTCACCCAGAATCTATTTTGAACAGGAATTGGATTTGTTAAAAAATAAAGTAACGGAGATGGGCGAGCGGGCGGAGATCAGCTATGACCGCCTGGTATACGCTGTCAGAGGCAATGACAGAGAAACCCTGAAGCTGCTTTTGGACAATGACCGTCAGATGATTGATATGCAAAGGAGTATTGAGGCAAAATGTCTTACGCTGCTTACCAGACAGCAGCCGGTGGCCAGGGATCTGCGCCTTGTTTCGTCCGCTCTTAAGGTAGTAACGGACATTGAGCGGGTGGGAGACCATGTATCCGATATTGCAGAGCTTTGTCTGCGGACTCAGGAATTTAAGCTGGACGGGGTTTATGAGAGCAAGCTCCTTATCATGATGGAGGAAGCCAAGAATATGCTTCATGAAGCGGTGGAGGCTTTTGTGGAGGGAGATGAAAAGGCGGCGCGCCAGGTGATAGAGAGCGACGACGTGGTGGATGATCTGTTCAACCAGGTCAAGGAAGAGCTGATGGGCTCCATCCGTACCCAGAATCTGGATGCGGATAAGGTGGTTGATTACCTGATGATTGCAAAGTATCTTGAAAAAATAGGAGATCACGCCGTAAATATCGGGGAATGGGCGATCTTCCAGGTGACCGGAGATATGCAGGGCGTTCAGCTGTATTAAGTGAGCTGTTGCCTCGCGGAGATAAATTTTCAGAAGCCTCTTGATATTTTACATAGATTTTACGTATAATGATTATAAATTTTACATAGTTCGTTTACTCTGTAAAAGATAATGCTTTTATGTAAAATATGTAAAGAGAGAGGATAAAGTATGAGCTTTTTTGATTTTCTTACGATGGTGGGGGGACTGGCGCTCTTCCTGTATGGGATGAATCTGCTGGGAGAGGGACTTTCAAAGGCCTCTGGCGGCAGGCTGGAGCGTATTTTGGAGAAGCTGACCAACAATCCTATTAAGGCGGTTCTTGTAGGTGCGGGCGTTACGGCTGTGATCCAGTCCTCTTCCGCCACCACAGTTATGGTGGTGGGTTTTGTAAATTCCGGCATTATGAAGCTGGAACAGGCGGTAGGCATCATCATGGGAGCCAATGTGGGCACCACCGTCACCTCCTGGATTCTTGGTCTGACGGGGATTGACAGCTCTTCCTTTTTGATTCAGATGCTCAAGCCCTCCTCCTTTTCTCCCATTCTGGCGATTGTAGGCGTAGCCATCCTGATGTTTTCCCACAAAGAGAAATCTAAAAATATTGCCACCATACTGGTGGGCTTTGCCGTGCTGATGTTTGGAATGGACACCATGAGCGGGGCTGTGGAACCCCTGGCTGATGTACCGGAATTTACCAGTATTCTTACCAGATTCTCCAATCCGGTTCTGGGAATGCTGGCTGGTCTTGTGCTGACGGCTGTGATCCAGTCGTCCTCTGCCTCCGTAGGCATTCTTCAGGCGTTGTGCATGACGGGAGCCGTAAGCTATGGCACGGCAATTCCCATAATCATGGGACAAAACATCGGCACCTGTGTGACAGCCATGATATCCAGCATCGGAGCAGCCAAAAATGCAAAGCGGGCGGCCCTGGTGCATTTGTACTTTAATGTGATCGGCACGATTGTGTTTATGATCCTGTTTTATTCTGTGAATGCTGTATCTCCTTTTGCCTTTTTGGCAGATGCAGCAACGCCCTTTGGCATTGCCGCCGTTCACAGCTTATTTAACATTGCGGCCACCATCTGTCTGCTTCCCTTCTCTAAGGGACTGGTCAAGCTTGCCTGCCTGACCATAAGGGACGAGGACAAGCGTCAAGAGACCAGTCCGGAGGAAAGAATTTTGAATCTTTTGGACGCCCGTTTTTTGGAGACGCCTTCCTATGCGGTGGAGCAAAGCCATAATGTGGCGGTCACCATGGGAGAGATGGCAGAGGAAGCTATGAATCTTTCCATGGGTCTTTTACAGACCTATGATGAAGAGAAGGCGGACAGAGTGCTGAAGCTTGAGAGCGATGTGGATCGGTTTGAGGATGAGCTTGGAAGCTATCTGGTGAAATTAAGCTCCAGAAATCTGTCGGAAAAAGACAGCCATACCTTGTCCAATATCCTCCATTGTATCGGGGATTTTGAACGAATCTCCGATCATGCCCGCAACATCAAGGAGGCTGCGCAGGAGATGTATCAAAAGAAGCTTAAGTTTTCGGAAAAGGCCCAGAAGGAGCTGGAGGTCTTTGAGCGGGCAATACACGACATTTTAAAGATTACCATGCTCAGCTTTACGGAGGATGATCTGAGTCTGGCAAAACAGGTGGAGCCTTTGGAGGAGGTGATCGATGGATTAAATCTTGAGATCAAGCAAAGGCACGTAAAACGCCTTCGGAAGGGAAAGTGCACCATTGAGCTGGGCTTTGTGCTGTCAGACATCACAACCAATTTTGAACGGGTGTCCGACCACTGCTCCAATATTGCCGTCTGCCTTTTACAGGTGAATGAGGATGAATTTGACATTCATGCTTATCTGGACGAGCTTAAAAAGGAGGATAACATGGACTTTGCCGGCAAGGTGATGGCGTACAGAGAGCGGTATCAGCTCCCCTAAGCAGAATGATAAGCAATAGGCGTTTGCGAAACTCACTGACAAAGTCACGAACCTGGTCATAATAACCAAAAACGGGTTCCGAAGCAGTGGCTAGTCACCCTTATTTTGGTTATTACGCCCAGTTTCTGATGCCAGGGAGCGAGTTTCGCAATTACCTAATGATAAGAAAGGATATAGGTATGGCACTGATATATGTAGTGGAGGATGACAAAAGTATACAGGAGATCGAAACCTTTGCCCTGACCAATGTGGGGTACCGGGTGGAGGGATTTTTGTGTGCCGCAGATTTTTATGAGGCTCTTGACAGGGAGCTGCCGGACTTGGTTTTGCTGGACGTGATGCTGCCAGATGAGGATGGGCTGAGCATTGTAAAAAAGCTGCGTCTGCGTAAGGATACGGTTACAACACCCATAATCATGGTGACGGCAAAGACCACGGAGATCGACAAGGTAAAGGGACTTGACATCGGGGCTGACGATTATATGACGAAGCCCTTTGGGGTGATGGAGCTGATTTCCCGGGTGAAGGCCATGCTTAGAAGGAGTGCAAAGCCGGAGGAGAAGGAAAAAATTCTTCGTCTTGGAAACGTTGTGCTGGACCGGGAAAAGCATGCGGTTTTTGTAAATGACGTTCCTTGCGAGCTGACCTATAAGGAGTATGAGCTTTTGAAGCTTTTAATGACCAATGCGGGAATTGTCACCACCAGAGAGGTGATTCTGGACCGCATTTGGGGCATTGACTTTGAGGGGGAGTCCAGAACTCTGGATATGCACATTAAGACGCTGCGTCAGAAGCTGAAAGAGGAAGGCAGTCTGATCAAGACGGTGCGCAACGTGGGGTATATCATGAACGGGGATAAGGTGTAGGACAGGGCGGACATGAAGAAAAAAATCAATAGAAAATTGGTGCTGATTGCCACATTGGCTATCTTTTTTACCATGCTGCTGATCACGGTAGTCTATTATGATTTGTTTAGAGGCCAGGTGTTTAAGGATTTGAGAGCTTATACGATGATTTTGACAGAGTATGAGGACATGTCTCAAATCCGGGAGGTAAGCGATAAGCTGGAAGAGTATGAAATGCGCGTCACTTTGGTGGGAGAGGATGGCAAGGTGCTCTTTGACAGCGAGGCGGACAGTGCAAGCATGGAAAACCATGGGGAGAGACCGGAAATTGTGGAGGCCATGGAAACGGGAGAAGGCCAGGCGGTGAGAAATTCTGAAACCCTGTCCGAAAATACCTTTTATTATGCAGTGCGTTTGGAGAATGGCAGTGTGCTTCGCATTGCAAAGGACGCAGGGAGCATATACAGTATTTTCGGAAGGGCGCTTCCCAGCCTGTTCATGGTTCTTCTGGCGCTGATTGTCCTGTGTATGGTTTTGGCGCATTATCTTACATCGAAATTGATTGCTCCCATAGAGCGGCTGGCGGAGAATCTGGATGAAAGCAATGACGGGACGGATTATGAGGAGCTGACGCCCTTTATCAGCATGATCAAGGAGCAGCATGAGGATATCATGAAAAATGCAAGAATGCGTCAGGAGTTTACCGCCAATGTGTCCCATGAGCTGAAAACTCCTTTGACCTCCATCTCTGGATATGCGGAGCTGATTGAGACCGGCATGGCGTCGGAGGAGGATGTGGTGCGTTTTGCCCACGGAATCCACAGCAGCGCAAACCGTCTGCTGACGCTGATTAATGATATTATCCGGCTGTCGGAGCTGGACGGCACAGAGGAAGAGGTCTCCTTTGAACGCCTGAACCTTTATCAGCTTGCGGATACCTGTGTGGAAATGCTTGCCTTGAATGCGGAAAAGCATAAGGTGACCATACGGCTGAGCGGCACGGAGTGCTATATCACCGGAAATAAGCAGATGATAGAAGAGCTTTTGTACAACTTATGTGATAATGCCATCCGCTATAACAATGAAGGGGGCAGTGTTTCGGTGGAGGTTTACCCAAAGCACGGACAAACTGTGCTGACGGTGAGGGATACGGGAATCGGCATTCCCAAGGAGCATCAGGAGAGGATTTTCGAGCGCTTCTACAGAGTGGACAAAAGCAGGTCCAAGTCCACGGGAGGCACCGGGCTGGGGCTTGCCATCGTAAAGCATATTATAGCCAAGCATAATGCAAAGATGGAGCTTGCAAGCGAGGTGGGAAAGGGAACGACGATCACGGTTATCTTTATGGGATAAAGGGGCAGATAAAAGAGAAGAAGAAAAAACAGGGAGACAACACAAAGCATTCATAAATGCCAAAGCGTTGTCTCCCTGCTTTCTTATCGGGTTTTATTTGCTGCTTTTTTGCTTTTTGCTTGCAGGTATCACAAAGAAGCTGATAAACAGAGCCACAATATAGAGTACAAAGGTAAAGTATAAAACGTTCTGATAGCCAACGGGATTTACCAGGTTGCCCTGGGCGTCCTCTGCGAAGCTTCCCGTGTGGTTTACGATGTAGGTGGCGATCTGATTGCCTGTAAGTCCTGCGAAAGCCCAGGCGGATAAGCAGAGCCCGTGTATGCGGCTGATGGATTTCATGCCGAAGTGATCCGACAAAAGCGCGGGCACATTGCTGAAGCCGCCGCCGTAGCCTGCATTAATGACAAACAGAAGAGGAATCACTAAAAAGGCGTAGCCGTTGACAATGCCGTTTGTGAGGATGGTAAGACCCGTAAAAAGGATGGAAAGCACAAAAATCAATTTATATACGGTGTTTCTGTCCTTCATATGGTCTGCCCAGGCAGAAAAGCCAAGGCGTCCGCCTGCATTGAAAATTGCGGTGATAGAGCTGATCAGCCCGGCAATTCCCACAAGACCGATGGCCTTTACGATGCTTTTTTCCTGGGAGATCAGAGCCAGCCCGCAGGTGATATTAATGTAAAACATGAGCCAGATGCCGATAAAGGTTTTGTTTTTCAGGATGCTCAGCACACTTTCTCCCGACTTTTCATGAGGCTCCACCCATCCTTCCGGCTTTGCCAGCAGGAGATGGCCGATAAACATCAACACAAAGTAGAATACTGCCAGGATGTAGAACATGCTTACAATTCCAAAACGGTTCTGGAGAAACTCCATGAGCGGGCTTGCAATCACCTTGGCCAGACCGAAGCTTGCAATGGCAAGACCTGTGGCCAGCCCCTTTTGTTCGCTGAACCACAGCATAAGGGTTTTGACCGGGGACAAGTATCCGGTGCCGAGACCGATTCCCATAATGACGCCATAGCACAAAAAGATGCCTGCCAGGGATTTTTGCTGTATAAAAAAGCCGGTGCCGGCCATGCCCACGGAAAAGCAGATTGCGGCAACCA
Source organism: Candidatus Acetatifactor stercoripullorum (assembly GCF_944382095.1). NCBI lineage: Bacteria > Bacillati > Bacillota > Clostridia > Lachnospirales > Lachnospiraceae > Acetatifactor > Candidatus Acetatifactor stercoripullorum. Next base: position 8,017 of record NZ_CALWMU010000021.1, on the reverse strand, counting down.
AAGAGGATCTGTGGATGTCCTTTTCCACAAAAGGCCCTAAAAAGGCGGCAGACATTCCCAAAAAGAAAATTGCCAGGCTGAAAGCCCATTCCACGCTTCCCTTTGTGACGCTGCCGTCAAAATATTCCACAATCGTATCGCTGACCAGAGACCAGCAGTACACTGTACCGATGCTGCAGTGAATCAGTAATGCCGGAATAGCGGCACGTACCCATTTGTTTTGCCATTTTTTCATCTTTAGACCTCGATTCCAGTATTTTTTAGTTTATTTTGTATGAAATACTGCCTATATATTACTCCCAAACTAGGTAAAATGCAACATTTTAAGAAAGAAATCCAAAGGGTTTTTGTTTGAACGCAAAATGCTTGAAAAAGGACGGCTGATGTGATATTCTGAAAATAGAACAAATGTTTGCAAAGAGAGGGAAAACGGATGGAAAACGAAGAAAAAATGGTGGAAGAGATTTTGAAGCACCTGGACAGCGAGCTTGAGAAGGGCGCTATGCGTATGAGCGTGACCATGGATGAACGTTCTTCGGTGGAAAAAACGGTGTCCCATAAATGCTGTATCAGCTACGGGAGACCAGCAACGGAGACGGTTGGGCTCTTAGATATGTATACGGATATGAACGCGGGGGAGCCGGACCGGAGTCTGTGACCTGGGGGAGCGCAAAAATAAGAAGGCATAAGAGGCCGGAGAGGATGCACGGATGAAGATACTGGTGATAGGAGGCAGCTATTTTTACGGAAGGGTATTTGTGATGGAATATGCAAAGGAACACGAGATCACTGTGGTGAACCGGGGAACCTACTCCATGAAGGATTTCGGGGCGGCGCAGGTTACCGGGGACAGAAGGCAGAAGGCGCTGTGGCAGGGGCTGTGTGGGGATTACGATGTGATCGTAGATTTCTGCGCATACGAAAAGGGTGATGTTGAGACGGTTCTGTATCATCTGCAGGGAAGGGTTACGCAGTATATTCTGATCAGCACGGTGGACGTTTACCAAAGAGGCGGGGACGGACCAAAAAGAGAGGACGCCCCCTTTGAAAAGCGCCATTTTCCGGGGGAAGCGGGACGTTATATTGCGGGTAAGACGGCCCTTGAGGAAGAGGTTCGCAGAGCTTGTGCCGAGAAAGGGGTAAAGTGTACCGTGCTGCGCCCGGCAATTTTGTATGGGCCCTATAATTATGCCCCCAGGGAAGCCTGGTTTATCCGCCTTGCGGTTGAGAAGAGAATGCTTCCCTGTATCACGGATGCCGCCGGACGCTTTCAATTTGTTTATGTGAAGGATGCCGCCCAGGCCGTATCCAGATGTATGCTCAATGAAAGAAGCTACGGGCAGGCCTACAATCTCTGCCAGGATGAGATTGTGGATTATCCCCGGTTTTTTGACGCTCTGAGAAAGGCTGCGGGGGAAGGGCTTGCGGAGATTCCCCTTACAGTTTCCCAGGCGCAGGAGAAGGGGATTCTTCTGCCTTTTCCCGTGACAGAGGAAGAGACGCAGCTTTACTCCAATGAAAAGAGCAAAGAGGAGCTGGGCATGAAATATCTGGATTTTCAGGAGGGAATGAACAGAACCTATCGGGCTTTTCGCGGAGTTTACGGACAGCGGAAGTAAGGAAAAACAGATGTCAAGTTTTGAGGGAGAGCTGAATATAATTTAGTAACGGAGGCTTGTTATCTTATCAAAAAGACATGGGAGGATTCAATGGAAAGAGGTTCGACGGAAAAAAAGGCACCCGTTATCTTCCTGCTTAAATGCCTGCTTTTTTCTTACATAGTAACAGCGGCGCTCCTGCTTCTGCTGGCTTTTCTGCTTTTTAAGCTGGGGCTTACGGAAAAGATTGTGTCAATCGCCATTATTGCCATTTATGTGGCCGCTACCTTTCTGGCTGGCTTTTTAACGGGAAAAAGGATGGGAAGCAGGAGATTTTTATGGGGGCTTCTTATGGGAGGCGTCTACTTTCTTGTGCTGGTGGCGATATCTCTTGCAGTAAACCATTCTGTCAAAGAACTTACGGATTCTTTTCTCACAACGATGGTTTTGTGCGCGGGCGGCGGCATGCTGGGAGGCATGCTCAGTTAAGGGAATTGTACTGCTGTTGTATTATTTTGTAAAAAACCCTTTTACAAATCGAAGATTTATGATATACTACTAAAAGTTTATGAGTGCATTGACTTTAAAAGCAAAAGCATAAGGAGGCTGTTTTAAAAATGAAGCATATTAAAACCTTGACCACGAGAGATATGAAGGAATCCATGAAAAAAGGCGGATGCGGCGAGTGCCAGACTTCCTGCCAGTCAGCCTGCAAGACTTCCTGTACCGTAGGCAATCAGAGCTGTGAAAAGCTGAAATAACAGACAGGATGCCAAAAAAAGAGACTACGAGACTAACGTAAGCAGCGATTTTGGTCGCTGCTTATTTACTGAGTCTTGTATTTTTATTTTTGTGAAGATATCGGACATTTAGGTAATTGCGAAACTCGCTCTCTGGTATCAGAAGCTGGGCGTAATAACCAAAATAAGGGTGACTAGCCACTGCTTCGGAACCCGTTTTTGGTTATTATGACCAGATTTGTGACTTTGTCAGTGAGTTTCGCAAACGCCTAATCGGACATTGATAGAAAGGAATAAAATCTGTGATACACCAATACAAAAGCAATGGGTACAATATTGTCATGGACGTAAACAGCGGTTCTGTCCATGTGGTGGATGATATCGTGTATGATATGATTTCACTGGTTGAGCCCCTTGTGACGGAAGGCATCAAGGATGCGGATACCATTAAGGCCGCTGTTTTGAATCTTGCAAATATTCCCTATCCGGCAGAGGAGATTACCGAAGCGGTGGACGAGGTTCTCGCGCTGGAGAAGGCGGGACAGCTCTTTGCTCCCGACATTTATGAAAATTATGTGTTTGATTTTAAAAACAGACAGACTGTGGTGAAAGCCCTGTGCCTGCATATCGCCCATGACTGTAACCTTGCCTGCAGATATTGTTTTGCAGAGGAGGGAGAATATCATGGAAGAAGGGCGCTGATGAGCTTTGAAGTTGGGAAAAAAGCGCTGGACTTTCTGGTGGAAAATTCTGGAAACAGGGTGAACCTGGAGGTGGATTTTTTTGGCGGGGAGCCTCTTATGAACTGGCAGGTGGTAAAAGACCTGGTTGCATATGGGAGAAGCCTGGAAAAGCCCCATAATAAGAAATTCCGGTTTACGCTGACTACAAACGGCGTTCTTTTGAATGATGAAATTCTTGAGTTTCTTAATCAGGAGATGGCGAATGTTGTGCTCAGCATTGACGGACGGAAGGAAGTGCATGACGCTATGCGTCCTTTCAGAGGGGGACAGGGAAGCTATGATCTGATTGTCCCCAAGTTTCAGCGTGTGGCCGAAAGCAGAGGACAGATGAACTATTATGTGCGTGGAACCTTTACCCGCAATAACCTGGATTTTTCCAAAGATGTGCTTCATCTGGCAGATCTGGGCTTTCAGCAGATATCTGTGGAGCCGGTGGTGGCAGAGCCCTCGGAGCCCTATGCCATCAGACAGGAGGACATCCCTGTGCTGAAGGAAGAGTATGATAAGCTGGCTGTGGAAATGCTGAAGCGGGAGAAGGAGGGCAGAGGCTTTCATTTCTTCCACTTTATGATCGATCTGGAAGGAGGCCCCTGTGTGGCAAAGCGCCTTTCGGGCTGCGGTTCAGGGACGGAATATCTGGCTGTGACGCCATGGGGAGACTTTTATCCCTGCCATCAGTTTGTGGGGAATGAGAAATTTCTCATGGGAAATGTGGATGAGGGAATCCTCAGAGAGGATATCCGGGACGAATTCAAATGCTGCAATGTATATGCCAAGGAAAAATGCAGGAAGTGTTTTGCAAAATTTTACTGCAGCGGCGGCTGTGCGGCTAATTCCTACAACTTCCACGGCAATATCAACGACGCTTATGACATTGGATGTGAGCTGCAGCGGAAGCGTATTGAGTGTGCCATTATGATGAAGGCGGCCCAGAGTGAAGAGAGCGCCGGACAGGAGGCGTCAGAATGAAGAAGAGTAAAGGGATTGTGATACTTCTTTGTGTACTTCTGCTTCTTGCAGGAATCACCTATGTGGATGTAAACGGCATAGACCCGGCGGGCACGGCAAGCGCTTCTGATATCAAGCTGGGTCTTGACCTGGCAGGCGGGGTGAGCATCACCTATCAGGTGGTGGGAGAAGAGGAGCCGGACAGCACAGATATGGCGGATACCATATCGAAGCTGCAGAAGCGTGTTGAAAATTACAGCACGGAGGCTATTGTCTACCAGGAGGGAAGCGATAGAATCAGCATTGAAATTCCCGGCGTCAGCGATGCCAACGCAATTTTAGAGGAGCTGGGGAAGCCGGGGTCTCTGTATTTCATTGCGGAAACTGACGAAGAGGGCAATGCCAACTATTCTCTGCAGGCGGTGACGGATGAGAATGGGGACATGGCTTATGAGTATGTGCTGAACAAGACCCTTGAGGAGCTGGAGGCGGAAGGCTCTATTGTGCTGGTGGGCACCGACGTGCAGGATGCCAGAGCGGGCGCTGCCACAGATTCCATGGGAAACACCACCTATGTGGTGAACCTGACCATGACCCAGGAGGGAACCCAAAAATTTGAGGACGCCACGAGAAACGCTTACAACAAGGGGGAAACCCTTGGCATTTATTACGATGGAAGCTTTGTGAGCGTTCCTGCGGTAAACGGTGTATTCACCGATGGAAATGCCCAGATTTCCCCCATGGAGTCTTATGAGGAGGCGGAGAATCTGGCGTCCACCATACGAATCGGCGGCTTAAAGCTTGAGCTGGAGGAGCTGCATTCCAAGGTGGTGGGGGCCCAGCTTGGCGTAGAGGCCATTGAAACCAGTCTGAAGGCGGGGGCCATCGGATTGCTGATTGTGATGGTCTTTATGATTGTTCTGTACTTTATCCCGGGTGTGGCCTCTGCCATTGGACTGGGAATGTACGTGGCCCTGATTGTGCTTTTGCTTAACGGCTTTGACATGACGCTGACGCTGTCCGGTGTTGCGGGAATTATTCTTTCCATCGGTATGGCGGTGGACGCCAATGTGATTGTGTTTGCCCGTATCCGCGAGGAGCTTGCCACAGGCAAGACGGTGCGCAGCGCGTTAAAAATCGGTTTTGATAAAGCCTTGTCAGCCATTGTGGACGGCAATATCACCACGCTGATTGCGGCGGGAATTCTGCTGATTTTGGGACCGGGCACTATCCGGGGCTTTGCCCAGACCCTTGCCCTTGGAATCGTTTTATCCATGTTTACAGCCCTTGTGGTGACCAGATATGTGCTGCAGGCTCTGTATGCCATTGGATTTAAGAGTGAAAAATGGTATGGAGTGTCCAGGGAGAAGAAGCCTATTGACTTTTTGTCCAGGAAGGGTATTTTCTTTGGGGCTTCCCTGGCTGTGATTGCGGCGGGCCTCATCGTTATGGGCGTATATAAGGTAAACACGGGAGATGCCCTAAATTACAGCATGGAATTTCAGGGAGGCACTGCCACTACCGTTACCTTTCAGGAGAGCATGACGCTGGAGGAGGTAAACGATCAGGTGGTTCCTCTGATTGAGGAGGTTACGGGCAGCACCGTTCAGATTCAGACGGTGCAGGATTCCAACGAAGTGATTTTTAAGACCAACTCTCTGGACACCTCTCAGAGGGAGGCGTTAAATGAGATGTTCAGGGAGCAATTCCAGGTGGACGAGAATCAAATCACCTCTGAAACCATCAGCTCCACCATCAGCAGTGAGATGAAAACAGATACCCTGCTGGCAGTGGCTCTTGCCATTGTGTGTATGCTGATTTATATCCGTATCCGGTTCAGCGATATCCGGTTCGGTATCAGCTCTGTAGCGGCGCTGCTTCATGATGTGCTGGTAATGCTGGCGTTTTATGCGGTGGTGAGAATGCCGGTGGGAAATACCTTTATTGCCTGCATTCTGACCATAGTGGGGTATTCTATCAACGCTACGATTGTTATCTTTGACCGGGTAAGGGAAAATATGGCGGTGATGACGAAGAAAGAGGATTTGAAGGAAGTGGTAAACAAAAGCATTACACAGACTCTTTCCAGAAGTATTTTTACTTCCCTGACCACTTATATCATGGTAGGTGTGCTGTATGTGCTTGGTGTGACTAGTATCCGGGAGTTTGCCCTGCCTCTTATGGTGGGCATTGTGAGCGGAGCCTATTCCTCTGTATGTATTGCGGGAGCTCTGTGGTATGTGCTTCGCACAAAGTTTCCGCCCAAGGAGAAAAAGTAGGGAGCAGATGATTTTGTATGCTGCATATTTCAACACAGACGCGCTTCCGCTCCGAACTGACCGCAGCGGTACATAGGGCCGCAAAGGACGCAGCCCAAGTATCGGCGGTCAGTAAGGGTCTGCTTATGAAATACGCAGCGCGCAAAATCCAGCATCACAATAGAAAAGCTGTTTAAGTGGAGAATAGTCCCTGCAGCCTGTGGATGGAGGTCTGGAAGGACTGGAAGGCCCCATAGGCCTGCTGGAAGGCCGAAAGAGCTGCCTCCCGGTCGCCCTTGTCGTTGGCATACCAGGAATCACAGGCATACTTGTGAAGCCTTTCGTGATCTGCAGCAGTCTGCTTAAATTCTGCGGAATTGCAGATGCGGGGGTCTGTCTGGCTCTCCAGCCAAAGTCCCAGCTTGCAGCCCTTGGGATTGTTCAGCTGGGTGATCTTAAGCTGCTCGAAGCCTGCCAGATTGTTGTATACCCGCCAGGTAAAGATCAGGTGGTCTATCTCGAAAATAGTCAGCCAGTCCAGGGTGGAGAGCCGGGAATTGTGCCTTGCCATGTCGCTTCTTACCTTGTCCACCTCTCTGCTGATCTGGTAGAGGTGGGAGCCTGTTCCCATACATTCCTGGGATAAGGTGTCATAGCTGTCTGCAATGGTTTCAATAGAGGCTACAAAGTTTTGGGTCAGTGCGGACTGATGGTTTGCTTCCCCGTAAATATTTTCCAGCTCCCGGATGATGGAATTCATCCGTTCGTTCATCACATTCATTTCATCCACCGACTGGTGGACGCTCTGATTGCCCTGCTTGAGCCGGTTTGCAGTATGATTGACGGATTCCACCAGATTTTCCATGCCGGAGCGAATCTGCTCCACATAGGTTACCACGTCTTTGGTGGATTCTGCGGTATTGGCGGAAAGCTCCTTGATCTGATTGGCCACCACCGCAAAGCCTCTGCCGGCTTCTCCTGCCCTTGCCGCTTCTATGGAGGCATTCAGTGCAAGAAGTCCGCTCTTGTCTGCAATCTTTTTTACCATGTCAATAATTTCATTGATCTTAACAGTCTTTTCCTGAAAATCCATCATTTGTTCATTGATTTTTTGAATTTCTTCGGAGGAGGCGTCCACGATCTGAATGCTTTGGGTCATGGAAGCAACGCTTTCGGAGGAGGCGTCCATCACCTGATGGGAATTTTCCTGGATGGTCTGCATGGCAGTCACAATGTGTTCAATGGATTCTCCCAGATCCTTGCTTGCGTCCCGGATATTTGAAATGGCGGAGGTCTGAGAGTCAAGCTGTTCCAGCATTTCCTTTACGCAGGAGCTGTCTCCGATTTTAGACATGGATTTATTGAGCCGCATCACAAAGGTATTGTTTGAACAGAAAAAGGCTTCCAGCACCTGGTTGTAGCGTCTGGGCAGCTTGGGGTCATGGAAAAGCGACTCGTCAAGGGAAGAGAAGTCTCCGTTCAGGGCCCGCTCCATGCACTGCATAAGGAGCTGGAGGTCCTGCTTTGCAAAATCTTTTTTTATTTTCATTGGTTTTACCTCCCGATGGGCAAGCCTGACACGGGTGCCCGATTTTTCTGAACCTATCATAACACAAAAGGGAAAAATATTCCATGCCTAGTCTGCAGAATATGAGCTGAAGTGAAAAGTTTATTCCCACTTTGAAAGCTGCGAAAAGAAAAGTGGCAATTACTCTTACAAAAATGAGTGA
>NZ_CALWMU010000020.1:0-55777 GCF_944382095.1 Candidatus Acetatifactor stercoripullorum | reverse complement strand
CTCATCCAGATTCAGGGTGCGGATAAAGGCAGCCTTTAGCTGGGGCAGAAAGTGAAGGGGGCCTCCTAAAAAGGCTACATGTCCCCTGATGGGCTTGCCGCAGGCAAGACCGCTGATGGTCTGGTTTACCACTGCCTGAAAAATAGAGGCAGCCAGATCCTCCTTGGTGGCGCCGTCGTTGATCAGGGGCTGGATGTCGGACTTGGCAAACACGCCGCATCTGGCCGCAATAGTATACAGGGATTGGTAATTTTCCGCGTATTCGTTCAGACCGGCGGCGTCTGTCTGCAAAAGAGAAGCCATCTGGTCGATAAAGGAGCCGGTTCCTCCGGCGCAGATGCCGTTCATACGCTGTTCTACGTTTCCGCCTTCAAAATAAATAATTTTTGCATCCTCGCCGCCCAGCTCTATGGCTACATCGGTTTTTGGGGCAAGCTCCTGCAGGGAGGATGCCACCGCGATGACCTCCTGGGTAAAGGGCACTTCCAGATGATTTGCCAGGGTAAGCCCTCCGGAGCCGGTGATCATGGGATGCAGGGTGAGATTACCCAGCTTGTCATAGGCATCCTTTAAAAGAGAGGATAAAGTTTCGCGAATATTTGCATAATGTCTTTTGTAATCGGAAAAAAGAATTTTATGGTTTTCATCCAAAAGGGCAATCTTGACGGTAGTGGAACCAATGTCAATGCCAAGAGCTGCCGCTGCGTTTTTTGTGTTCATATAACCGCGTCCTTCCTAATTGATTGGTGAATGGGCCAATGAATTTGCAAGTTGCATCTGGTATTATACGACACATATCGACAAAATGCAACGAGACTGAGAAATGAAAGTTTTATAAACTTGGTTTACTTATGGGAGACGGAATGTTAAAATAGAGCAGGACTGTTTGAACAATATATTCCTCTGCCAGGCGAAAAATGCGGAGGGATTTTTAAAAGAAATAGACGGAGGAAATGCGGCGGATGAGCAATTTTGAAAAAAAATTTGGCAGATATGCCATACCCAATATTTCACTGGTGTTGATTTTATGCTATGTGGCAGGATATATTATCAACCTGATTAACGGCAGCTTTCTTACTTATCTGACACTCAACCCTTATGAAATCCTTTTTCATGGACAGATCTGGAGGCTTGTGACCTGGATAATCGTTCCGCCCAGCTCCTTGGACCCCTTTACCATCATTATGCTTTTGTTCTATTATAATATAGGAACCTCTCTGGAGCGGACCTGGGGTACTTACCGGTATAATGTGTATCTGTTCATGGGTATGCTGTTTACTGTGATTGGCAGCTTCCTGTGCATGGGCTATTACTATTTGGTTACCGGCGGTATGGACAGCGTGGTTGCTTCCCTTTTGTTTACCCAGGGCTCCTTTATGTTCAGCACCTATTACATCAACATGTCCATATTTTTGGCCTTTGCCGCCACCTTCCCCAATGTGCAGGTGCTTCTCATGTTTGTGATCCCCATCAAGGTAAAATGGATGGGAATTGTGTATATTGTCATGATGGTATGGGAGTTTATCGCCAGCGGCAATCTTTTCTCACGGATGGCTATCGGAGCGTCTCTGTTGAATTTTATCGTATTTTATGCGCGCACCAAAAACAGGATTCATATGACTCCAAAACAGATAAAACGCAGGGCGGCCTTCAAGCAGGAGGTAAAACGAAACGTCAAGGCTACGGGGCACCGCTGCGCCATCTGCGGCCGCACGGAGGCAGATGATCCCACATTGGAATTCCGCTTCTGCTCCAAATGCAACGGTAATTACGAGTACTGCCAATACCACCTTTTTACCCATGAGCATGTGAAGTAGACAGAAAGATAGATAAGGAGACTGTATGGACAGGGAAGTAGTATTTGCAAAAACGCTGGAGCAGATAAAAAAGCTGGCGGGAGAACAGGGCGGCTTTATACAGGAGGAGCAGGTGAGGGACGCCTTCGCAGAGCTTTCTTTGGAGGAGGAGCAGCTGCAGCTGGTTTTTGATTACCTGAAAAAGCACCGGATCGGCATCGGGGAGCCGGTTGATCCGGAGGAATATCTTACTGAGGAGGAACGGGATTTTCTGCAGGGCTATCTGGAGGAAATCGAAATGCTTTCCCAGTGCAGCCAGGGAGAGAAGCATGCCATAACCCTTTCTGCCATGGCCGGAGATATTTCGGCCAAAAAGAGGCTGATGGAAATTTATTTAAATGACGTGGCACAGATAGCCAGACTTTACGCGGGACAAGGGGTTTATCTGGAGGATTTGATCGGAGAGGGGAATGTGGCGCTCACCATTGGAGTGGAACTGCTGGGAAGCTTAGAGGAGCCGAAGGAGGCCCAGGGAATGCTCTCCAGTATGATTATGAGAGCCATGGAAGAATTTATCCAGGAAAATGCAGCCCAGGAGAAAATGGACCGGCGGATTTTGGAAAAGGTAAATCTTGTGACAGAGAAAGCGAAAGAGCTGTCCCAGGCGTTATGCCGGAAGGTGACAAAGGAAGAGCTGGCCCAGGAGACGGGCATGTCCTTAAAAAGCATTCAGGACGCGCTTCGCATGAGCGGCTTTCAGATCGAATATATTGAGAATACGCAGCCATAAGGGAACTGCGAAAGGGACCGGCTTTGTGGCTGGCATGGAGATGAGATGAAACAGACAATTTACGAGGACAATAAATACAGTATGCAGGATGTGGGCAATCTGTATATAGGGACAAAATATACGCTGGGAGAAATTGTGGATACGGAGGAGCTTCCCTTTAAATTCCGGCTGCTGGTAGAGCGATATATTCTCCCGGAGGCCCACCCGGAGGATACGCTAGAGAGCAATCTGTATTACCTGGATTCCAAAAGCTTTTTGCTAAAGATATATAAACAGATGAAGGCCCGGGTGAAAATCAACATTCTTGAGGAGAAAAAGAGCCTGACGGGCAAGCCGGGGAAACGGTATGTAACGCGGACCTTGAGCGTGGAAGCACTGGCCGGGATACCTGCCTCGGAGAAGGAAAAACAGGGTGTGGTGGTGCAGGAGCTGATCCTGAGCAAGCTTGCTTTGGCATCATTTTAAAGGAATTGTCCCAAAAGGCGGGCAGGAGGTATATGTGTGAGAGTAGAAGAGTTATCCAGCTATGAAATATTAGAGAAAAGAGAAAGTAAGGATATCAACAGTCTGTGCTTTTTGTGCAGGCATAAAAAAACAGGAGCAAAAGTGGTCCTGATTTCCAATGACGATGAAAACAAGGTGTTTTACGCAGGCTTCCGCACACCTCCCAAAGACTCCACCGGGGCAGCCCACATTCTGGAGCATTCTGTCTTGTGCGGCTCAAAGGAATTTCCTGTGAAGGATCCCTTTGTGGAGCTTGTGAAGGGCTCCTTAAATACCTTTTTGAATGCAATGACTTATCCGGATAAGACCATATATCCCGTTGCAAGCTGTAACGATGCGGATTTTCAGAATCTGATGCACGTTTATCTGGATGCGGTGTTTTATCCAAATATTTATGAGAAAGAGGCTGTTTTCTGCCAGGAGGGATGGCATTATGAGCTTTCTGAGGAAGGGGAGCTGTCCTTAAACGGTGTGGTGTACAATGAGATGAAGGGGGCCTTTTCCTCCCCGGATGACGTGCTGGAGCGGGAAATGATGCGTTCTCTCTACCCGCACACGGTTTACGCCTGGGAGTCGGGAGGAGACCCGCAGGTAATCCCGGAGCTTACCTATGAGGAGTTTCTTGCCTTCCACAAAAAATATTATCACCCATCCAACTGCTACATTTATCTCTATGGCAATATGGATATGGCAGAGAAGCTTATGTTTATCGATGAGCATTATCTTTCTGCCTTTGACGAAAAAGAGATTGATTCTTCCATTGGAGAGGAGCCTGCCTTTACACAGCAGAACCGGGTGGTGCGGGAATATCCCTTAAATGAAGAGGAGGATGAGGAGGACAATACCTATCTTTCCTTTAATGTGTCCGTGGGAGACAGCCTGGACAAGGAGCTGTATGTGGCCTTCCAGATATTGGATTATGCCCTTTGCTCCGCTCCGGGAGCGCCTTTAAAGAAAAAGCTCACCGATCTGAAGGTGGGAAAGGATGTCTACAGCATCTATGAGAACGGCATCCGTCAGCCCTATTTCAGCATAGTGGCAAAGGGAACCTCCCTGAATAAGGAGAAGCTGTTCTTGGATACCATTAAACAGGAGCTGGAGAGGCTTGTAAGAGAGGGCTTCGATAAAAAGGCCCTGCTTGCGGGCATCAATTATTATGAGTTTAAGTACAGGGAAGCGGATTTTGGCTCCTATCCCAAGGGCTTGATGTATGGACTGCAGATTATGGACAGCTGGCTTTATGATGAGACGAAGCCCTTTCTCCACATTGAGGCCCTGGATACCTTTGGAGAACTGAAAAGGAAGGTATCCGAGGGGTATTTTGAAGCTCTCACAGACAAGTATCTTTTGCGCAATCCCCATACCTCGGTGGTGATCTTAAAGCCTCATAAGGGTCTGGCAGCCATACAGGAGGAGGAAAACAAGAAAAAGCTTGAGGATATTTTGGAAAAAATGACGCCGGAAGAGCGTGCACAGGTAAAGGACAGGCAGGAGCTTCTTTTGCAGTTTCAGGAAACACCGGACAGTCCGGAGGATCTGCAGAAGATTCCTCTGCTGACCAGGAAGGATTTAAAAAAGGAAGCAAATGCTCTGGTCAATGAGGAACGACTTCTGGGGGATACCAGACTTTTGTATCACCCTGTTTTTACAAACGGTATCGGCTATCTGCGCCTGATCTTTTTTGTGAAGGATATTCCCAGAGAATATTTTCCGTATATTGGCGTGCTGAAGGGCTGCCTTGGGCTTTTGAATACAGAGCACTATCAGTATGGAGATTTGTTTAACGAGATGAATCTGGTGACAGGAGGGATGGCCGCGGTAAACAACGTTTATGCAAATGTGGAGGACTCAGACCGTTTCAGCGTCACCCTTGAGCTGAAAACGAAGGCTCTGTATGAAAATCTGGGCAAAGCAGTGGAGCTGATGCAGGAGATTCTCTTCACCAGTGATTTTTCGGATACCAAAAGGCTTTATGAAATTCTTGCAGAGGGAAAATCCAGAATGCAGGCCCAGATGATTTCCGCGGGCCACAGTGTGGCAGTGGGCCGGGCCCTGGCTGGCGCAAGTGTATCAGGCGCTGTGGGAGAGGTGCTGTCGGGAATTTCCTTTTACCGGCTGATCAGCCGACTGGAAACGCATTTTGAGGAGGAAAAAGAGCGGCTTACGGAGTGCCTTGCCCAGCTGGCCAGAATGATTTTCCGAAAGGAAAACCTGATGGTTGACTTTGTGGGAGAGGAGGAAGCCCTCAAGGAGCTTACAGAGCCCATTGGGGCGCTGGAGGAGCGGCTTTATGCTTGCCCCGTCCAAAGGGAGGCTTATGTGCCAGAGCTGATAAAAAGAAAGGAAGGCTTCCTAACCTCAGGACAGGTGCAGTATGTGTGCAGGGCCGGAAATTTCCGCAAGAAGGGACTGCCCTATCACGGAGCGCTGCGGGTGCTTAAGGTAATGCTGGGCTATGAATATCTGTGGGTGAACGTGAGAGTGAAGGGAGGCGCCTACGGGTGCATGTGCGGCTTTGGCAGATCCGGGGACAGCTATTTTGTATCCTACAGAGACCCCAATCTGGAAAAGACCCTTCAGATTTACGAGGAGGCCCCGGAGGCTATTTCTCAGTTTTCCGCAGATGAACGGACTATGACCCAGTATGTGATCGGAGCGGTCAGCGATCTGGATGTGCCCATGAATCCGGCTGCAAAGGGACTTTATTCCTTAAGCGCCTATATGACGGGCCTGACCCAGGAAATGCTGCAGAGGGAGCGGGATGAGCTGCTTGCGGCAGAGCCGGAAACCATGAGGAGCCTTGCGAAGCAGGTGAAGGCCTTTTTGAATGAGGAGCTTCTCTGTGTGGTGGGAAGCGCCGGTAAAATAAAGGAAGCACAGGAAAAATTTGATGTGGTTGAGAACCTTTTATGAGGGATTTCGTCTTAGTTTTTGAAAGGAAATTTATTTCACAGATTAAGAAACGGAGGGTAAGATTATGAGAGGGTTAAGCAAAGGCAACTGCAGAAAAGTATTAGCGGCGTTTTTAGGAGGGCTGCTGCTCTTAGGGCTTTCAGGCTGTGGAGCGGCGTCCTCATCCGGGGAAAAGATGGCCGCGGACTCTATGATGACCCAGTCTTCAAACGGGGATTTCTCCTATGGCACGGAAGCTGGCATTGGTGCGGAAGCTGGCATGGAGGAGGCCGTTACGGAGGCGGCAGCGGAGAGCTTTACACAGACTGATGAAGGCGGCGGGAATCTTTCGGCGGAAGCATATCTGGAGAGCCGTAAGCTGATCAAGACGGTGGACATGGATGTGGAGACCAGGGAATTTGACCAGGTTCTAAAGACCTTGGAGGATCAGGTGGCTTCTCTGGGGGGATACATAGAGAGTATGAACACCTATAACGGCAGCAGCTATTCCTCCTACCAGGGGACCAGAAATGCGGATATGACCGCCCGCATTCCGGCAGAGAGACTGGATGACTTTTTGAATACGGTCTCCGAAGTCTCCAATGTGGTCCGCCGCTCCGATAACGTGGAGGATGTGACCTTAACCTATGTGGATTTGGAGAGCCGCAGGGATGCCCTGTCCACCGAACAGGACAGACTGCTGGCGCTTATGGAACGGGCGGAGACCGTAGAAGATATCATTACCATAGAATCCCGTCTGTCTGAGGTCAGATACGAGCTGGAGAGCATGGAGTCCCAGCTGAGAACCTATGACAATCGCGTGGATTACAGCACCGTATATCTGAATATCAACGAGGTGGAGGTGCTTACGCCGGTGGAGGAAGAAGGCGTCTGGGAACGGATTGGGAACGGCTTTATGACCAGCATAAAAAATATCGGCCGGGGATTTCGGGAATTCTTCGTGGGCTTTTTGATCAACCTTCCCTATCTGGCTTTGACGGCTGTTTTTGTGCTGCTTGTGATATTCATTGCAGTCAAATGCAGTAAGAGACAAAAAAAACGAAGTGCGCAGGAAAAAGCGCAGGGAAGCGAGGAAAAACATGAGTGAGGCCGACGCATACAAATCGGGCTTTGCAGCCCTGATCGGCAGACCAAACGTGGGCAAGTCCACCTTAATGAATCAGCTGATTGGACAAAAAATTGCCATCACCTCAAATAAGCCACAGACCACCAGAAACCGGATTCAGACAGTGCTGACCCTTCCCCAGGGGCAGATCGTGTTTCTGGATACGCCGGGGATACACAAGGCGAAAAATAAGCTGGGCGATTATATGGTGAATGTAGCACAGCGTACCTTGAATGAGGTGGATGTGATTTTGTGGCTGGTGGAGCCCACAAACTATATTGGAGCGGGAGAGCGTCATATCATCGAGCAGCTGAAGCGTACGAAAACGCCGGTGATTTTGGTGATCAATAAGGTGGATACCGTAAAAAGGGCGGAGATACTTTCCTTTATCGACACCTACAGAAAGGAATTTGATTTTCAGGAGATTGTGCCTGTCTCCGCCCTTAAGGGCGACAATACGGATACGCTGGTGCAGTGTATTTTGCAGTATCTTCCTTACGGAGATGCCTTTTATGACGAGGACACCATTACGGATCAGCCCATGCGCCAGATTGTGTCGGAGCTGATCCGGGAAAAGGCGCTCAGACTGCTTTCCGAGGAAATTCCCCACGGGATTGCCGTGAGTATTGAAAGCATGAAAAAGCGCGGAAAAATCTGGGATATAGAAGCGACTATCGTCTGTGAAAAGGACTCCCACAAGGGCATTGTTATTGGAAAAGGCGGGCAGATGCTGAAAAAAATCGGCTCTGCGGCCCGCCCGGAGATAGAGGACCTGCTTCAGGGAAAGGCAAATCTGCAGCTTTGGGTCAAAGTGAAAAAGGACTGGAGGGACAGCGACTTTCTTCTGAAAAATTTTGGATATCACCCAAAAGATGCCTCGGGCGGCGAATAGAAAAAATGCAAAATGCGAACCCTAACATTAGAACAAGGTCAGGGGGAAGCAGAAGATGCAGACATTAAATTACTGGAAGCAATTTTTAAATACCGGCAGAATAGAGGATTATTTATCCTACGTAAACAAAGACAGACCCCATGAGGGAGAAAGCGGACAGTCGGGAGAGAAGCCTTATGCGGGAAATGATATGCGTGACAGGAATGATATTGAAACAAACGCCTATTGGAGAGTATGATAGGCGTATTTGTTTGCTGACAAAAGAAATGGGGAAGATATCTGCTTTTGCCAGAGGGGTCAGAAAACCGGGAAGCAGACTTGCGGCTGCTGTTATCCCCTTTTCCTTCGGAAGGTTTCAGCTGTATCCCGGGAAAAGCTCCTACCATCTGGCGGAAGCGGAGATTCAGAATTATTTTGAAACGCTGCGCACAGATTTCGAAGGGGCCTGCTATGGGATGTATTTTGCGGAGGTGGCAGATTATTATGCCAGGGAGAACAATGACGAGAGAGAGCTGTTAAAGCTTTTATACCAGTCCCTGAGAGCGCTGTGCGCGCCCAGCCTGCCCAATCCCCTGGTTCGATGTGTTTTTGAGCTGAAGGCCATTGCAGTGAACGGGGAATATCCCGGGCCGCCCCGGGACAGACAGCTGCGGGAGGGCACCTTATATGCGCTTCAATACATAGTGGACAGTCCTGTGGAAAAGCTTTATACGTTCACGGTGACAAAAGAGGTTTTTGAGGAGCTTTCCCAGGTGGCCGATGCGTACAGAAAACGTTTTACGGACCGGGAATTTAAAAGCCTTGAAATCCTGAAAACTCTTTGTTGAAAAAGTGATTTAAGTTGGGTATAATGTAATTTGTTATGATGAATGCCTGAATGGTAAAGATGAGGAGATTGTATGAATAAAAGAAACTGGACGGCAGTCTGTGCTTTCCTCTGCGCGCTGCTTTTGACCGGCTGCGGGCAGGCAAAGGTGCCGGATGTGGTGGATACGCCTTCTCTGGCGGTAGATAAGGATGGCACGGTTACCTCTTATCTGGTGGACGTGTTTGACAAAGAGTATTACAACATTGACGGGCTTGCCGCAATGGTGTCGGAAGAGGCTGCGGCTTACAATGCACAGAAACAGAGCGGGGAGACAGAGCCTGTTTTCGTGGAGAAGGTGGAGGAGCTTGAGGACGGCAGCGGCAAGGTGGTTGTGGTATTAAAATATGACAGCACAGACACCTTTTCAGATTACAATAACGGCGTCCTGTTTTACGGCACCATAGCCCAGGCACAGGAAGAGGGCTATGAGCTGGAAGCGGCGGATGCTGAGGATGGACAGTATGTTTTGATCACGGATCAGAAGGTGAAGCTGTACTGTCCCCGAAAGGCAGTCCGGGCAGGCGGAGGCGCTGTCCTGGAAGAGGATGGCAGCGTGGACGCCTCGGCGGCTGAGGACATGGCATATGTGTTTATGAAATAAATGCGATAAGGCGGCAAAACGCTTTGAAATGGAGGATGTTATGGAAAAAACAATGGAAAAAATCGTGGCGCTGGCCAAGTCAAGAGGATTTGTGTATCCGGGCTCCGAGATTTACGGAGGACTTGCCAACACCTGGGATTACGGCAACCTGGGAGTGGAGCTGAAAAATAATGTAAAGAGGGCATGGTGGCAGAAATTTATTCAGGAAAATCCCTATAACGTAGGGGTGGACTGCGCCATCCTGATGAATCCCCAGACCTGGGTGGCCAGCGGCCATCTGGGCGGCTTTTCCGATCCCTTGATGGACTGCAGGGAGTGTCATGAGCGTTTCCGGGCGGATAAGCTGATTGAGGACTTCTGTGAGGAGAAGGGGATTGCCCTTTCAGAGAGTGTAGACGGTTGGAGCCAGGAGAAAATGAAAGCCTTTGTGGAGGAGCATGAGATTCCCTGTCCCAGCTGCGGAAAGCATAACTTTACCGATATCCGGCAGTTTAACCTGATGTTTAAGACCTTCCAGGGCGTGACGGAGGACGCCAAAAATACGGTGTACCTGAGACCTGAGACGGCTCAGGGCATATTTGTGAATTTTAAAAATGTGCTGCGGACCTCCCGTAAGAAGGTGCCCTTCGGCATTGGACAGATCGGCAAGTCCTTCCGAAATGAGATTACGCCCGGAAATTTCACCTTCCGTACCAGAGAATTTGAACAGATGGAGCTGGAATTTTTCTGCCAGCCCGGAACAGACCTGGAGTGGTTCCAGTACTGGAGGAGCTTTTGCATCAACTGGCTTAAGAGCCTGGGGATGAAGGATGAGGAAATGCGGGCAAGAGACCATTCTCCCGAGGAGCTTTCCTTTTACAGCAAGGCCACCACGGACATTGAATTTCTGTTCCCCTTTGGCTGGGGAGAGCTTTGGGGCATTGCCGACAGAACGGATTACGATCTTTCGAGGCATGCGGAAACCTCGGGTGAGGATTTGTCTTACTTTGACGATGAGAAAAAGGAAAAATATATTCCTTATGTGATTGAGCCCTCTTTGGGAGCAGACAGGGTAGTGCTGGCGTTTTTGTGCGCGGCGTATGATGAGGAGGAGCTTGAGGGAGGAGATATGCGCACGGTGCTCAGATTCCACCCGGCCCTCGCACCGGTGAAGATCGGTGTGCTGCCTTTGAGCAAAAAGCTGAATGAGGGCGCAGAAAAGATTTATACGGCCCTTTCTAAAAAGTATAATTGTGAATTTGACGACAGAGGGAATATCGGAAAGAGATACCGTCGTCAGGATGAGATCGGCACGCCCTTCTGCGTTACCTATGATTTTGATTCGGAGACGGACGGCAGGGTGACGGTGCGTTTCCGTGATTCCATGGAGCAGGAGCGGGTTGCGATTGCGGATTTGGACGCATATTTTGCGGATAAATTCACATTTTAGCTGATGGAGGCGTCATATGGGGAGCAGAAGCAGATTCTGCTCTCTTTGTGTTATTGGAATGGAGATTGTTATGGAGCTGTTGGAAATTTTTCAGGTATTGGGAATTGAACAGACGAAGGATGAACGGGCCATAAAGAATGCTTACAGACAAAAGCTTGCCATGACCAATCCCGAGGACAATCCGGAGGGCTTCAAGCGCTTGAGAAGCGCCTATGAAGAAGCCTGCGCTTACGCCCGCACACAGGAAGAAGAACAGCAGGCCGCGCAGCAGAGGGATACCACGCCGTCCGGACTTTGGGTGGAAAAAGCCGCCGAAATTTACGGAAATATAAAAAGCAGGCAGGATGTGGAAAAATGGAAGGCGCTTTTTTCGGAGGATGTGTTTTTGTCCCTTGAGGAGGAAGAGAACTGCCGGTTTAAGCTGCTTCGTTTTCTCATGGATCATTTCCGGCTGCCTGGAGCGGTCTGGGAGCTCTTTAACAAAATGCTGCATATTACAGAGGATGCGGAGAAATTGAGGGAACGCTTTCCGGCAGATTTTGTGCGGTATATCCTCAGTAAATGCGAGCGGGGCGAAGAAATTGAGTTTTCCCAGTTTGAAGGGGAGGAAGACGCCCCTTATGATTTGTTTTTACAGTACTATGACAGATGCTGGCAGGCCATACAGGACGGAGAGCTTGCCCAGGCGGAGGAATACATAAAAAATGCCGAGGAACTGCATATTTTTCATCCTGTTTTGGAGATATGCAAGGCTAATCTGGCGGTAAAACAGGAAAAAACAAAAGAGGACATAAGCAGACTGCTGGGGCTTAGAGAGCGTTATCCCAAGGACCCCATGATCTGCTACAACACGGCGGAGCTTCTGTGGAGGAACGAAAGAAAAGAAGAGGCGGCTGCTATTTATGAAGAGCTGAAGAAGGAAAATGAGTCCCACTATATGTCCAATGTGCGTCTGACCCAGTGGTACTATGAACAGGGAAGCTTTAAAGAGGCAAAGAAATGTGCGGAAACGGTGCTGTCCATGGGGGCGGACGACAGGTTCATGGAGCTTTTGGCTAAGATCAACAAGGAGATTGAAAAGGATCTGGAGAAAGCATATGAGCGCGGGGGAAAAGACAGCTGGGAGGCAGGCTTAGAGCTGGGCTGGTGTTTTCTGCAGGATGGAAAGATATCTGCGGGCATCCGGCTGGCACAGGCTTTGGAGGGCAGGATACCCAGGGAACGGGAGACGGAACGGAAGGGGCTTTTGACTAAGCTGCTTGTGGAGGAGGCAGAATATGAACAGGCGGCAGAGCTGTCAAAAGTCTGGCAGGCCCATTTGGAGGAGAAAATTGCAGGAGAGGAGAGCGGGGAGGAAAGGGAGAGAGATAAAGACCGCATACGCCAGGCGTATCTGATCCGCATACAGTGTTATCGAAATCTGGGCTATGTGGACAAAGGGAAGCTTCCTCTGGCCATTGCGGAAGCGGAAAAAATAGAAACGGGAACCGGCAGGGATATTGGCCTGCTTTTGGAGAAGGCGCAGATTTACATGGAGATGGAGGAATACGAAAAAAGTCTGGAGCTTGTGAGGCGGCTGGTGGAGGATTATCAGGTCTATGCGGCGTATGCCACCTCCCTTGAGGTGTATAGGAGACAGTGGAACGCTGCGGGGGTAATACAGGCCGGCAGACAGTGTATCAGCTATTTCCCGGGCTATGTGCGCTCTTATGAACATATGGCAAAGGTGTACCTTGATTTGAAATATACGGATGAGCTGAAAAGCCTGCTTGAGGAAGCCCAGGCAAACGGCATAAAGAGCGTTATATTGGACGCCTACCGTTATCAGATGGACAGAAGGGATTCGATCCCAGACGGCGATGAACTGGACGAAAAGCTAAGTGCCTTCCGTAAAAAATATTGTGCAAAGGTGTCGGAGGGAGACGAAGAGCTTTACAGGAAGAGTCTTCCCATGCTGACCACCTATCTATATTGGTTCCCAGGCACCTTTATGCTGGTGGAAAGAGGCATTTTCCATAGATCGGCACATCACTATGAGGAGGCCAGGGAGGATTTTGAGAAGGCCTTGGCGGAAAATCCGGCCCAGCCTTATGCCCTCAACGGTCTCAGCTTTGTTTATAAGTATCAGGGAAACTATGAAAAGGCGCTGATTTATATCAAAAAGGCAATTCTCTATGGACAAAAGGAAATGTCTCCCATTATATTTGTGGATATGGGGAATCTGTATCTTCTTCTGGGGGACTATGACAGGGCGGCGGAGGCCTTTTTGAAATATCAAGAGCAGGTCGGCAAAAACGTGTATTCCCGTGCGGCCTTGGGAAAGGCTTTGGCAAAGACAGGCCGGCTTTCGGAGGCGGAGGCGCTTATCAGGGAAGCTTATTCCCGCAGGGAAAGTATTTTCGATCTGTATCATGCGCTGGTATCCGTCTGCCAGGAGGCGGGGCAGAGGGAGAAGGCCGACGAACTTTTGGAGGCATGGGAAAAAGAGCTTGGGAAGCAGATTCCCGGTTGGAAAACACCCTGGCGCTTCAAGAGGGAGAACCAAAAGATTTATGGGGAAATTAAAAATTATTACAGCAAAAAGGGCTGGCAGGAGCTGATGTATGGAAACAGGAAGAACGCCATGAAATGGTTTGTAAGATGTGCCGAGGAGGCGCAGTGGCTTCTTTCGAAACGCCGGATAGACGATATTGAAGAGGTATGGTGTGATGTGGTTTTTGCTTCCATTGTCTGCGGGGATGACAGACAGGGGAAAAAATATGCAGAAAAGCTTAAGGACTGGCTGGTAAAGGAGGAGCAGTCCGGCTCCAGGGCCTATTATAACCGGGAGAAGGGGCATCTGCAGATCGTTTTTCTTGCGGCCTGGTATACGGAATCCATGGAGACCCTTAAGGAAATTCTTGACCGGGAACCGGAGCTGGAAATCTGTCACTTTTGTACGCAATGTGTCTGCAAGGAAATGGAGGGTGTGCGCATTCTTTACCTGCTTCGGGCAGGAGAGAAGGAGGAAGCCATGAAACGGCTTTTGAGGAATCTGAAACGGATGCCTCAGGATGAATATATGATTGCCATAAGACATATGAAGGGATAGTTGTTTATGATAGTGGGAATTGACTTGGGAACTACAAACAGTCTGGTGGCCTATTTTACGGAGGAAGGGCCGAAGATTATACCAAACAGGCTGGGAAAGCATTTGACCCCCTCGGTGGTGAGCGTTGACAAAGAGGGTAACGTTTATGTGGGAGAGACAGCCAGAGAGCGAATGAGTCTTTATCCGGAGTCTGTGGCTATGGCCTTTAAGCGCAGCATGGGGACGGAGCGGACTTATGATCTTTGCGGGCACAGGTTTAAGCCGGAGGAGCTCTCCAGCATGGTGCTTCGGGCGCTGAAGGAGGATGCGGAAAATTTTCTGGGGGAAGAGGTCACGGAAGCAGTCATCAGTGTACCGGCTTATTTTGACGATAAGAGGCGAAAGGCCACCAAGAGGGCGGGAGAGCTGGCCGGCCTTAAGGTGGAGCGCATGATTTCCGAGCCCACTGCGGCTGCGGTGGCCTATGGATTGTATGACAAAACAAGAGACACCAGATTCCTGGTGTTTGACTTGGGGGGAGGAACCTTTGATGTGTCTGTGCTGGAGCTTTATCACAATATTCTTGAGGTGAGAGCTGTGGCAGGGGACAATTATCTGGGAGGAGAGGACTTCACGGAGGTGATGGCAAAGCTTTTTCTGCACAAAAGCGGCCTGCAGCTGCAGAATCTGTCGGAAAAGGAGCAGGTGCGTCTGTACCGTCAGGCGGAGAAGGCCAAATGCGCCATCAGTGACAATGAGAAGGTGACCATGTCCTTTTTATACAGAGAGGAGACAAAGGAGGAGCAGATTACTTACAAGGAGTATGAGGAGGCCTGTGAGGAGCTTTTGATGAAGATCAGGGAGCCGGTGAAGAAAAGCTTGTCGGACGCAGGACTGAAGCTGAGCGATATCGACGAGGTGCTGTTAATCGGCGGCGCCACCAGGCTGTCCATTGTGAGGGATTTTCTGATTCGTCTGTTTCGAAAATTTCCGGATACCAAGCTGAATCCGGACGAGACGGTGGCTCTTGGAGCGGCGGTACAGGCGGCCATGAAGGAAAGACGGGCCGAGGTGAAGGAGGTTATCCTTACGGATGTATGCTCCTTTACGCTGGGCACGGAGATCGTAGTGGAGTATGAAGAGGGAAAATTTGAGGATGGGAGATTCTGTCCCATTATAGAGCGAAATACTGTGATTCCTGCAAGCCACACGGAGCGTCTTTATACCGCCAGGGATAATCAGGAGAAGGTGCGCGTCCGGGTGCTTCAGGGAGAAAGCCGCTTTGCACGCAACAATCTGTATCTGGGTGAGCTGGAAATACCGGTTCCGCCGGGGCCCAAGGGGAAGGAGGCGGTGGATGTGACCTACACCTATGATATCAATTCCCTTTTGGAGGTGGAGGTAAAGGTGGTTTCCACCGGCTTAAGCCAGAAGCTGATTATTAAGGGCCAGGATAATGAAATGACCGACGAGGAGATTGCAAAGCGCATGGAGGAGCTGGCCTACCTGAAAATCCAGCCCAGGGATTACGAGGAGAACAGGCTGGTGCTGCTTCGGGCGGAAAGAATGTACGAGGAATCCTTAGGCGAACGCAGGAAAAAGCTGGATTTTTATATTACGGCCTTTGAGACTGCACTGAAAAAGGGAAAGCATGAGGAAATTGAAACCGCCAGGGAGGAGCTCAACGAGATGCTGGAGCAGGAGGATGAATGATACATGGGCAGATGGTGGAAGGCAATTTTACTGGCTTTATTGCTGGAGCTGACCCTTTTCCAGTACTCCAGCCTCCTTACGGCCTTTAATCAGCCGAAAGAGGCGGAAAATGTACGTATTTATGCAGGCGGTGAATGGAATGCGGATGGCAGCATTACGGTGGAGGAGTCCCTTCGGCTGGAGATACCCCAGATCAACGAAAAGCTGAATGCGATCAAAATTTCCTTTACCAGGCTTGACCCGGAGGGAAAGGAAACCGAAGAGGTCACTACTGTGTCTGTGTACGCCGCGGACGAGGCAAACCAGGATTATTATGTGCTGCCGGACCGGCAGATTTTGAAGGATGTCCCAAGAAGCCAGTATTTAAAGCTCCATCTGTCGGGGGAGTGCAAAAGTCTTGTGATTTTTCTGGCTGCAGGCCAGGGAGACATCATTCAAATTGACGAGCTGATATTGAATCCCAAAATACCTGTGAATTTTTCTCTGCTGCGCTTTTTTGTGCTGACACTGACCATTTGGTTTCTGGCGTTTGCTTCTGCAAGGGGGAAATATTACAAAGAGATGCAGGCGGCGGATTCCTGGTCTCAGAGGCGGATCACCCTTGCGGCGGTTCTTTTGCAGATTGGATTGTTTGTGGGAGTGGTGTTTTTGAATCCGGTGTTTGGGGACGTGGAATGGGAGCACCATATGCAGTATCACAAGCTGGCGGTTGCTCTGTCTAAGGGACAGCTTTATCTGGAGGATGTGCCGCCAGCCTCTTTGGCATCCATGGAAAATCCCTATGATTATGCCATGCGGCAGAAAATAACGGAGGGCGCGGGGGAAAGCTACCTTTGGGATGTGGCTTACTATAACGGAAAATACTATGTGTATTTTGGCATTGTGCCGGTGCTTTTGTTTTATCTGCCCTGGTATCTGGTGACGGGGACCCCTTTTCCCACAAGACTTGGTGTGCTGATCACCGGGGTGGGGTTTATTCTGGCGGTATTTTGGCTTTCCGCAAATCTGGTGCGCAGATATTTTAAGGGAAGCATTCCCTACGCAGGCTGGCTTTTGGGAACACTGCTGATGATAAACGGCTGTGGGGCGTTAACTATCATGAGAAGGCCGGATTTTTATTCCCTTCCCATTCTGCTGGGCATAACCTTGTCTGTGTTTGGAATTGGCTGTTTTATTTCCTCATTGAAGGAAAACCAGGTGACCACATGGAAGCTTGTCACAGGGTGTCTGTCCATGGCTCTTGTGGCCGGCTGCAGGCCCCAGCTTCTTTTGGGCTCTCTTTTGATTTTCCCGATCTATTGGGAAGCCGTCTTTCAAAAGAGGCTGCTGTTTTCCAGGAAAACCTGGGGAAAGACTTTACTTGCTATTTTGCCCTATGTGGCGGTGGGCGCCTTTCTCATGCTGTACAATTACAGGCGTTTTGGTTCGCCCTTTGATTTCGGAGCCACCTATAATCTTACCACAAATGATATGACAAGGCGGGGCGTTGATCTGGGAAGGCTTCCCCAGGCGTTTTTTGTTTATCTGTTTCAGCCCCCCAGTCTTTCCGCAAGATTTCCCTATTTACAGCAGGTCTCCCAGTGGACCTCCTACATGGGAAAAGCCATAACAGAAGGAACCTTCGGCGGATTTTTTCCGGTGAACCTCATGGCATTTTCTGGTCTCTGGTTTTTGGGAAAGCGAAAGTGGTTTCCAAAAAGGTCCGTATATGCTTTTGCCCTTATGTCTGTGGTTCTGGGATTTTTGGTGGTGTGTGTGGACGCCCAGGCTGCGGGCGTGCTGCTTCGGTATTTCAGCGATTTTGGATGGCTCCTTTATCTGGGAGCCCTGACTGCGTGGTTTTCGGCCTGGCAGTACAATCGGGAAATGCCGGACAGAATTCATCTGCTGCGGCTTTTACAAAATGCGGCCTTCGCCGTTACGATGGCCTTTTATCTGATGCTGCTGTTTACGGATAACGCAGAGCGTCTGGCGGACACGGCGCCCTCTGTGTTTTATACCTTTTACTACCAGCTTGCCTTTTGGACTTAAAGAAACCGTCTCTTGACGGGAACATTGGAGACAGATATAATGATAAAACGTAAAGATAGCAAATAGGAGGATAAATCCCATGAAAGCATATGGTGTAAACGAACTGCGGAGGATGTTTCTTGATTTTTTCGAGAGCAAGGGGCATCTGAAGATGAAGAGCTTTTCGCTGGTGCCTCACAATGACAACAGCCTTTTGATCATCAATTCAGGCATGGCGCCTTTAAAGCCTTATTTTACCGGTCAGGAGATACCGCCCAGAAGAAGGGTGACCACCTGCCAGAAATGTGTGCGGACCGGAGATATTGAAAATGTAGGAAAGACAGCCAGACATCTGACCTTTTTTGAGATGCTTGGAAATTTTTCCTTTGGGGATTATTTTAAGCATGAGGCCATTGCATGGAGCTGGGAGTTTCTCACCCAGGTGGTAGGCATGGACCCGGAGAGGCTGTATCCCTCCATTTACTGTGAGGATGATGAAGCCTTTGAAATCTGGACAAAGGAAATCGGCGTACCGGAAGAAAAAATTACCCGTTTTTACCGGGATGAGAACGGTAAGTGCGATAATTTCTGGGAGCACGGCGCAGGTCCCTGTGGTCCCTGCTCTGAAATCTATTATGACAGAGGAATCAAGTACGGCTGCGGAAAGCCGGACTGTAAGGTGGGCTGCGACTGTGACCGGTTCATGGAGGTGTGGAACAACGTATTCACCCAGTTTGACAATGACGGGCATGGGAACTATACGGAGCTGGCACAGAAGAACATTGACACAGGCATGGGGCTGGAGCGTCTTGCGGTAGTTGTGCAGGATGTGGATTCTGTCTTTGACATTGACACCATGAAGGCAATTAGAGACCGTATTTGTCAGATTGCGGGAGTGGAATATCAGAAGGATGAGGCCAAGGACGTGTCCATCCGTCTGATTACGGACCATATTCGTTCCTCCACCTTTATGATCAGCGACGGCATCATGCCCTCCAATGAGGGCCGGGGCTATGTGCTGCGCCGTCTGATCAGAAGAGCGGCCAGACATGGAAGGCTTCTGGGAATTGAAGGAAAGTTTCTTGCAAGCTTAAGCCAGACTGTCATTGATGAGTGCAAGGACGGGTATCCGGAGCTGGAGGAAAAGCAGGCCTTTATTTTAAATGTGCTGACCCAGGAGGAGGACAAATTTGACAAAACCATCGACCAGGGCCTGAGCATTTTAAATGAGATGGAAGAGGAGATGAAGAAAGCGGGTGTCTGCGAGCTTCCGGGAGAGAATGCCTTTAAGCTGTATGACACCTATGGCTTTCCTCTGGACCTGACGGAGGAAATTCTGTCAGAGAAGGGCTTTGGCGTGGATCAGGCGGGCTTTGGCGCATGTATGGAAAAACAGAAAGAACAGGCCCGCAAGGCAAGAAAGGTGACCAATTATATGGGGGCTGATGTGACGGTCTATGAGTCCATCGATCCCGCCATCACCACGGAATTTGTGGGATATGACAGACTGAAGCACGATTCCAGAATTACGGTGCTGACCACTGAGACGGAGCTTGTGGAGGCGCTTACCGACGGGCAGACGGGTACTGTGATCGTGGAGGAAACTCCCTTTTATGCAACCATGGGAGGACAAAACGGGGATACTGGCACTATCGTCACTGCAGACGGCAGCTTTGAGGTAAAGGAAACCATCCATCTTTTGGGAGGAAAGGTAGGACATATCGGCAAGGTAACCAAGGGAATGCTCAAGGTGGGCGATACGGTTTCCCTGACAGTGGACGCCAAAAGAAGGGCGGATACCTGTAAAAACCACAGCGCCACCCATCTGCTGCAGAAGGCTTTAAGGGAAGTGCTGGGCACTCATGTGGAGCAGAACGGCTCCTATGTGGACGGCGAAAGACTGCGCTTTGATTTCAGCCATTTTGCACCTATGACGCCGGAGGAGATCAGGAAGGTAGAGGAGCTTGTCAACGAACAGATTGCGGAAAACCTTCCTGTGGTTACGCAGATCATGACTCTGGAGGAGGCAAAACAGACAGGAGCCATGGCGCTTTTCGGAGAAAAGTATGGAGAGAAGGTCCGTGTGGTAAAGATGGGAGATTTTTCCACAGAGCTCTGCGGCGGAACTCATGTGGCAAATACCGGAGCAATAACGGCCTTTAAGATTGTTTCTGAAAACGGTGTTGCGGCAGGGGTGCGCAGAATCGAGGCGCTGACAGGAAATGGCGTCTTTGCCTATTACCGGAATCTGGAGCAGACCTTGGAGGAGGCCTGCAGGATTCTGAAGACGTCTCCGGCGGCTCTTGTGGAAAAGTGCGAGCATGTGACAGCCCAGGTGAAGGCGCTTTCATCTGAGAACGAATCCTTAAAGAGCAAGGCGGCCAAGGAGGCCCTGGGAAACGTTATGGACAGTGTGGTGGAGATAAAGGGCGTAAAGCTGCTGGCAGCCAGTGTGGATAATGTAGATATGAACGGCTTAAGAGAGCTGGGAGACCAGCTGAAGGAAAAGCTGGGTGAGGGCGTTGTGGTGCTGCTTTCCAATCAGGCTGGAAAGGTGAATATAATCGCCATGGTAACGGATGCTCCTCTGAAGGATGGCGCCCATGCAGGCAATCTGATCAAGGGTATTGCCTCCCTGGTGGGCGGAGGCGGCGGAGGCCGTCCCAATATGGCCCAGGCCGGCGGAAAAAATCCGGCGGGAATTCCCGCTGCCATAGCGGAGGCTGCAAAGGTGCTGGAGACGCAGCTTTCCTGAAGAAGCGGAGGCACAGAACTTTTCAACAGCAATATGCTATGAATTTATTATGGCAAGGAGGGCTAGCCCTCCTTGCCATAATTTTTGCACAGAGAAATAAAGGTATTCATGTTTGGTGTGAGATATTTGCTCTTGTGGTAAATGATATTTAATTCCCGCTGCAGTGGCGGCTTGAGGGGAAGCATTTTGACAACATTTTGCTGGATGTCCCTTTCCACAAGAAGATAAGGAAGCACCGCCACTCCGATTCCGCCTGCAACGCCTTTGACAATGGCTTGTGTGCTTGCGCTTTCCCATATGGGAGAGACAGATAACTGCAGGAGAGAAAAACACGCGTCCAAAAGCTCCCTTCCGGCGCTTCCCTTTTCCCGCATGAGAAACGGAAATTCGGCTAACTGTGAGAGGGTAGTGGATTTTTGCCCGGCCAGGGGATGGCTGCAGGAAACGATGGCGCACATAGTGTCCTCCATAAAGGGAACCGAATGGATTTCAGTATGCTCAGGCCTGGTTTCGATCAAGCCGATGTCGATGGAGTTGTCCTGGATTTTTTGTTCGATATCGCTGGATCTGCTTATGAATGCTTCTATTTTCAATTCAGGATATTGGAGCTGATACTGCTGAATCAGAAGAGGAAGCATATGGGTTCCGATTGTAATGCTTGTGCCCACGCGGAGAACCCCGGACTGATTCCAGTTTTTTATTTTCTTTTCCATATCCTCAAAAAGAGAAACGATGTGAAGGGCGTAATCAAAAAATTCTTTTCCGCATTCCGACGGAAAAATACGCCTCCCGATTCTTTCAAACAGCCGCACGCCATAGTATTCCTCCAATTCCTTTATGGCAACGCTTACGGAGGGCTGCGCAAGATGCAGCTCTTTGGCGGCTTTTGTGATATTGCTGTGCTTAAAAACAGCCACAAATATTTTCATGTGTCGAAGGGTCATAGCTTTTTTCCTATAATAATAATAAATTACATGGCGTCAGGGTCAAAAGGTCTCCCTGTCGCAAATCCTCAGAATTGTTTGCGGCTTCGGAGCCAAGTTGCACCAGGAATCGACAAATTTGCTAAATGCGTTCCAAAAAATCCGAACTCGCTGCGCTCAAACAAGCGGATTTTTTTCTCACAACGCAACTTTGCCGATTCCAGGAGCAACTAAGACTCCTGCAGATGACAAACAATTCTGGCGATTTGTGACTGCCCCCCCTTTGACCGCAATGTCATTACATATAATAAATTATATATGGTAATTATAGAGTAATAGTATTTTCTTTATCTGTCAAGATGTACTATACTTATAAGAGAAAAGCGGATTTGGAATGGAGGAAAGATGAAAAGTAAAAAAGAGGTTTTATTAAAAGTATTTATTTCCACTCTCTATTTGAGCGCTTTTACCTTTGGCGGCGGTTACGTCATTGTAACGCTGATGAAGAAAAAGTTTGTAGATGAATACCATTGGATTGAAGAAAATGAAATGCTGGATTTGATTGCAATCGCCCAGTCATCCCCCGGCGCTATTGCTGTCAATGGCGCCATTGTGGTGGGGTATAAGCTGGCCGGCATGGCTGGCGCGGCCACTGCTATTATCGCCACAATTATTCCACCCTTTGCCATCATTTCTCTGATCTCTGTATTTTATAATGCCTTTCGGGATAATTTTATTGTCAGCCAGATTTTGGAAGGCATGCAGGCGGGAGTGGGGGCAGTCATCGCGGCGGTGGTCTTTGAAATGGGAGCGGGCGTTATCCATGGGAAACAGTTGTCCTCAATTTTGATTATGGCGGCGGCCTTTGCAGCAACCTGCTTTTTGAAAATTAATGTTGTCTATGTGGTTTTGGTTTGTATTGTGATCGGTATCATTCGGACAATTCTGCCAAAAAGGAGGAAGGCCCAATGATTTATTTGCAGCTTTTTTTGAGCTTTCTGCAGATTGGCCTGTTCAGCTTTGGGGGCGGTTATGCCGCAATGCCCTTGATACAGGGAGAGATTGTAACGTCACACGGATGGCTGAGTATGTCGGAATTTACCGACCTGATTACCATTTCCCAAATGACGCCCGGCCCTATTGCCGTCAATTCCGCTACCTTTGTGGGGATAAAAATTGCCGGCATTCCGGGAGCTATTGTGGCGACGGCGGGATGTATCCTGCCCTCCTGCGTCATCGTCACTTTGCTGGCACGGATTTACCTAAAGTATCGCAGCATGAATGTATTACAGAGTGTGCTGACTACGCTTCGCCCGGCGGTTGTGGCAATGATAGCATCCGCAGGAATTTCTATTCTTGTATCGGCTTTTTGGGGAAACGATGGAGCCGTTACGCCTGCAGGCACCAACTGGAGTCTGGTTGTTATTTTTATTGTCAGCTTTGCACTGCTGAAAAAATGGAAAATGAATCCCATCCTTGTGATGCTGCTTGCCGGTGTCCTGAAGCTGGCAGTGGCTGTGGCGGGAGGGTAAAAATAGAATGTAGAAATATGCAGAATATGTGTGCTTGGGGAAAAATATCTAAGCCAAATCATCTTTGATGAAGGGGAAAACTTATGTATAGGCAAGTAATATCAGATGGTATGAATACTGGAAATAAGAGGAAAGTCATTATTTATTTATTTTTCTTTTTTCTGGGTATTGTGATTGGCGGAGCCGGAATGGCTTTAAAAAACAAAATTTTTATAGAGCAAATGGCAGAAGGGGAAACTTTTTCCTATGGATTAGTGGAAAGTAATTTTACGGTATCTGATATATTGTGGGTGGAATATCCGAAATGGAGAGAAATTTCCTGCTCTTTAACAGGAAATTTTCAAATTCAGGTTCCAAAAGGAACAGACGTAACATTTATCGACTTGCAGAATGTAGATGCACTTAGTGAAACTAGTCGTCAAAGTTTGATATTTTCAGGGGAAGGAAATGTACTTTCATATGACTTAGTGACATATGAGATAAATGGGGGATATTTTAATGCTGCCGGGCTTGAAAAATTGAGCCAAAACACTATAGATGCGGCTACAAAAGGATATCGGCTGAAAATTGCCTTAGAAAATGAACAGACATATGTTTTGGGATACATACCGCCTATGAGTACAAAATTTTCAGCATGGGACAGCCTGCAAAACAAATATGCTGATCAAGACTTAACCATTTATTTGCCGGCCTTTGAGCTAAGTCCTACTTATCTGGATAAGGAAAATATGGATTCTATGCGGATGGCTGAGGATGTAAGCCTGACAAAAGAGGAAGGAGGGTATTTAAATTGTACTGTTCATAATACTAGGACGAACGACTGGATTTGTAATGGAGATATGCCTGCATTGGAAATGTGGTATAGGGGAGTGTGGATTTATTTAGATTATGGTATTGACAATACAGCGATGTCAAAAATTTGTCCGGCCAATCAAGACACAAGTGTTTTAGTACCTCCTGAATCAACTCAATTTCTTTCCAGTCTGTTGCCAGGAATATACCGCATTGTACTTTATGGGGCGGAAGGAAAAGATTACATTGCAACTGATTGTTTTGAAGTTTTGGAGGCAGAGAGGTGAAAGCTTTTAAATTTTTACTGGTCAATGTAAAAAAATAGTTGACGAACAACTTTTTTGTGTTATAATGTTAAATGTGCACGTGGTAAGACACTGTACATAAAGAATAACCCAATCAGTCATGTTACTAGAGGGACTGAAGGGAGGTCGGGTGTAGTCATGTCAAACGTAATCGTAAAAGAGAACGAGACTTTGGATAGCGCTTTACGCCGCTTTAAAAGAAGCTGCGCGAAGGCTGGTATTCAGCAGGAGATTCGTAAGAGAGAGCATTACGAGAAGCCAAGCGTAAAACGCAAGAAAAAATCTGAAGCAGCAAGAAAACGTAAATATAACTAATCCACAAAAGTCCTTGGCCGGTTACGACTGAGGACTTTGTAGTTATAGGAGAAATGAGTCTGTAAAAAATACTGAGGGGTGGACTGTCATGTGGACAAGAGAGCTGTTTGGGACGGATGTTTATCATCTGGTAGCGGCATTTGCGGTATATAGCATTCTGGGCTGGTTTGTGGAGTCTGTCTATATGTCCTTCTGCAACCGCAGGCTGACGAACAGAGGATTTGCTAAAAGTCCTTTTTGTCCGATTTACGGCTTTGGCGCTGTGATCGGCTATCTTGTGCTTTGTCCTCTGAAAGGACAATACATAAAGCTTTATCTGGCAGGAGCGTTTCTGGCCACTGTCTTTGAGTACATAGTGGGCCGGGCCATGATCCGGCTGTTTGGAAAGCTCTGGTGGGACTATAATGAAAAGCCCTTTAATTTTCAGGGTATTATCTGCCTGGAGAGCACTGTCTGCTGGGGGTTTTATGCCATAGGGATCGTGCAGTTTCTGAACATGGCGGTTTACCGCCTGATTGATTCCGTGAGGTTTGATCAGGGAGTCCGGGCGCTGCATGTGATTTTGCTGATTGTAGCTGTGGATTATGTGATCCAGCTGATGAAAGCATTTCACATTGACGTGAAGGAAAAGAAAAAGCAGTTTGTGGATAGATGCTGTTCCTTTATTGCCAGGTGGTATTAATCCCTGCCGGAAGGAATATCTGAGGCCGCACTCCCATATTCTATACTAGAAGAAAATAGGGGAGCGTGGCTTTTTTTATGTATGGGAAACGGAGAATAGCGGCGTTTTGTCTGTGCTTTGTGATGTTTCTGTGTATGGACAAAACGGTTTATGCAGATATCAGCATATCTGCGCCGTCCGCCATCCTGATAGAGGCGTCCACAGGGCAGGTGATCTACGAACAAAACGCCTCAGAGCGCAGAAGTCCGGCAAGCATCACAAAGATTATGACGCTGCTTCTTGCTTTTGAACAGATCGAAGCCGGAAAAATCAGTCTGGAGGATGAGGTGGTTACCAGCGAGTATGCAAGCTCCATGGGAGGCTCTCAGGTGTTTTTGGCGGCTGGAGAGGTGCAGACCCTTGATACTATGTTAAAATGTATCGCCGTTGCATCCGGAAATGATGCAAGTGTGGCTGTGGCGG
Source organism: Candidatus Acetatifactor stercoripullorum (assembly GCF_944382095.1). NCBI lineage: Bacteria > Bacillati > Bacillota > Clostridia > Lachnospirales > Lachnospiraceae > Acetatifactor > Candidatus Acetatifactor stercoripullorum. Next base: position 30,320 of record NZ_CALWMU010000020.1, on the reverse strand, counting down.
AGCATATAGCGGGCAGCGAGGAGGCCTTTGTTGGTCTGATGAACGAGAAGGCTGCGGAGCTTGGCATGGAGGATACTCATTTTGAGGACTGCTGTGGGCTGACCAATTCCGACAATCATTATTCTTCGGCCAAGGATGTGGCCTTGATGTCAAGGGAGCTGATCACGAAATATCCCCAGGTCTATGATTATACAAAGATATGGATGGAGGACATCACCCATGTAACCAGCCAGGGGAGCAGCATTTTTACGCTGACCAGCACCAATAAGCTTTTGAAGCAATATCAATGGGCCACGGGACTGAAGACAGGGTCCACCGCAAAAGCAAAATATTGTCTGTCTGCTACGGCCAGCAAGGATGGCATTGACTTGATTGCTGTGGTCATGGCTGCGCCGGATTACAAGGTGCGTTTTCAGGATGCACAGACATTGCTGAATTACGGCTACAGCGTTTGTGATCTGTACATAGACGAAAATCAGGATGCACTGGAGCCCCTTTTGGTGGAAGGGGGCGTGAAGGAGCAGGTGGATGTGAAATATGCCGGGGAATTCAGGTATCTGGATATTCAGGGAAATGCCCTTTCCGGAGTGGAAAAGGTCATTGAACTGCCACAGGAAGCAAAAGCTCCGCTGGAGGAAGGAAGCGAGGCCGGGAGAGCCCGCTATCTTTTAAATGGAGAAGAGCTTGGCAGCATTCCCATTCTGTATGCAGAAAGCATTGAAAAGGCGGGCTATTTTGACTATCTGAAAAAAATATTTGTATTTTTCCTTTTGTAAACGGGTTAAGTGTGCTAAAATAGAAAGAACGCTGTAAAGGGCGAAGGCTTTGTGAGGATACCATGATAAATCTGTTGATTACGATAATAGGCGTTCTTGCGCTGATCTGCCTTTGGGTGCTGCTTTACGACAGCAACCGGTTTGTGGTGGCAAGGTACAGAATGGAGGATGCACGCATAAAGAAAAGCTGTCGCTTTGTGGTGCTGGCAGATCTGCATAACAAGCAATATGGAAGGAACAATGAACGGCTGCTTGCAGCTATCAAGGAGTGCAAACCGGACTTTATTCTTGTGGCGGGAGATATGCTTACCGCAAAACCGGGGAAAAGTCCGGAGGCTGCGCTGCATTTTCTGGAAGCGCTTGCGGCTTTGTATCCCGTCTATTACGGAAATGGCAATCACGAGCACCGGCTGAAACTGTATCCTTCCAAATATGGAGATTTGGGAGAGCAGTACGAAAAGGCGCTGCGTAAAATGGGGATTTGTCTGCTGGTAAATGAGCACGTTTCTCTGCCGGAGGCGGGAGTGGTGATATATGGTTCCCAGATAGACAAGCAGTATTATAAAAGATTCCGGGTTCAGAAAATGGAAGGTGATTACCTGGAAAGCATTCTGGGAAGGATAGACAGGGCAGGCTATAATATCTTGATCGCCCATAATCCTGATTACTTTCCCCAGTATGCAGAATGGGGGGCTGATCTTGTGCTTTCCGGACATGTACACGGCGGCATGGTCAGAATTCCTTTCTGGGGAAAGGGTGTGGTGTCTCCCGGAATCCGTCTTTTTCCCAAATACGACGGCGGACTTTTCAGACAGGGAGATTCTTCCATGCTTTTAAGCAGAGGGCTGGGAATGCACACCATACCTATCCGGCTTTTTAATCCCGCAGAGGTGCTGGTGGTGGATCTTGTACCGTCCGGGGAAAAGAAAACGGACGCAGGGAGGACTGATTATGGCGATACCGGTAAAACTGGAAGTGTTTGAAGGCCCTTTGGACCTGCTGCTTCATCTGATTGACAAGAATAAAATTGATATCTACGATATTCCCATTGTGGAGATTACCGAGCAGTATCTGGATTATATCAAGCAGATGCAGCAAAGAGATATGAATGTGATGAGTGAATTTCTGGTGATGGCTGCCACGCTGATCGACATTAAGTGCAGAATGCTGCTGCCCAAGGAGGTCAACGAGGAAGGGGAAGAAGAGGACCCCAGAGCGGAGCTGGTACAGAAGCTTTTGGAGTACAAGATGTATAAGTATATGTCTCTGGAGCTCAGGGACAGACAGGTGGATGCGGGCAGAAGCATATACCGCAGCCAGAGTCTCCCAAAGGAGGTGGCCGCCTATAAGCCCCCCATTGATTATCAGGAGCTTGTGGGCGATATGACATTAAACAAGCTGCATGAAATTTTTAAATCCATGATCAAGCGCCAGGAGGACAAGATTGATCCCATCCGAAGCCAGTATGGCAATATCGAAAAGGATGAGATCGATATGGATGCAAAAACGCTGTATGTGGAGGCGTACGCCAGAGAACACAAAAAATTCAGCTTTCGCAGGCTGCTGGAAAAGCAGTCCAGCAAAATGGAGGTGATCGTCACCTTTCTCATCATTCTGGAGCTGATGAAGCTGGGAGAAATACAGATCAGTCAGGAGAATATTTTTGACGATATTATGATTACCTCAAACGTGGCCTGAGGCTGCGGCAGATAGGAGCGGATACATAGATGGAACGGACAAAGGCAGAGGCAGTGATTGAGGCGGTATTGTTTGCCATGGGAGAATCTGTGGAGATTGGCCGTCTTGCGCAGGTGATAGAGGAGGACGTAAAGACCACAAATGCAATTTTGAAGGATATGTCCAGACGCTATGAGGAGGAGGACAGAGGAATTGCGCTGACACAGTTTGACAATGCGGTTCAGCTGTGCACGAAGCCGGATATGTACGAATATCTGATTAAAATAGCAAAAAATCCGAGAAAGCCTGTGTTGACGGACACGGTTTTGGAGACGCTCTCCATCATTGCCTATAAACAGCCCATTACCAGGGTTGAGGTGGAGAGAGTGCGGGGGGTAAGCTGTGACCACGCCATCAATAAGCTTTTGGAATACGATCTGATCACGGAGCTTGGGAGGCTGGATGCGCCGGGGCGTCCTCTTTTATTTGGAACCACGGAGCAGTTTCTTAGGAGCTTCGGGGTAAAGAGCTTAGAGGAGCTGCCGGAGTTAAATCCGGTGCAGGTAGAGGAGTTTAAGCAGCAGGCGGAGGCGGAGGTCTCGCTGCAGCTGGATGTGTAATAGGACAAAACGAAAAAACATATATTAGTAGAAAATCCTGGAAAGTATGTAATGACTATGAAAGGACGAAACTGGATCGTAGGGGCGTTTGCCGGCATATTATTTTTATTCATGCAGGCGCCCCTTTTTGCGTGGGCAGGACAAGAGGAAGATAGTGAAGCGCAGCCCGATTTTTCCCTGTATGCTGCATCGGCAGCATTGATCGATGCCCAGTCGGGAAGAGTGCTGTATGGGAAAAACGCGGATACGCCAATGGCCATGGCCAGCACAACGAAGATTATGACCTGCATTGTGGTGCTGGAAAACGCGGATATGGAGGATACGCTGCAGGTTTCCTCTTATGCGGCTGGAATGCCCAAGGTGAAGCTGTATTTGAAAAAGGGAGAGACCTATACTGTGAAGGACCTGCTCTATTCCCTGATGCTGGAATCCCACAATGATACGGCGGCTGCGCTGGCGGAACACATCGGGAAAAGGTATCTGTCCCAGGAACTGCAGAATAAAAGCACGTCGGACTTTACTGCGGAGGAAAGCAGGATGGCGGTAGCGGCATTTGCTTCGCTGATGAATGCCAAGGCGAAGGAGCTAGGGTGTGAAAACACCTATTTTATCACGCCAAACGGTTTGGACGCCACAGAGACCATTACATTGAACAATGGAGAGATCGTGGAGCGGGAGCACTGCACCACGGCCACGGAGCTTGCGCGGATTATGGCTTACTGCGTGGGGCAGTCTCCGAAAAAGGATGCTTTTTTGGAAATCACCAGGACTCCCAGCTATTCCTTTTCGGCCAATGGAAGAAGCTTTTCCTGCACCAACCACAACGCCTTTCTGAATATGATGACAGGGGCCCTGAGCGGAAAGACGGGGTTTACCAACAAGGCGGGGTACTGCTATGTGGGAGCCCTTGAAAGCGAGGGCAGGATCTTTGTGGTGGCGCTGTTAGCCTGCGGGTGGCCCAACAATAAAAATTATAAGTGGAGTGATACGAAGGAGCTGATGCAGTATGGACTGGATTCCTATTTCTATCAAGCCTTTTCGGAGCAGGAAACAGCTATCTCCCAGGGGGACTTGGCGCCCATTCCTGTGGAGGGAGGAAGAACACGGATATTAGGGGAGACGGCTTTTGTGCCTCTTTCCGTACAGGAGGATGAGGATGGGCTTCCCGGGCTTCTTTTGCGGGAGGGGGAAGAAATCCAGGTGGAATGCCGGATAAAAAAGAATTTGAAAGCCCCTGTGGAAAGCGGAACAGTGGTGGGGAATATTTATTACATAGTGGATGATGCCATATACAGGACGGATACTGTGATTGCCATGGAAACTGTGGAAAAAATAGACTTTGTCTGGTGCCTGGAGCAAATATGCTGCCGGTTTTTGCAAACGGAGGCTGCAGGAGCACAAGGAATGTAAAAAATGTGAAAAAATTGCAATTCGTTCTTTGCGAGTTGCTTTTTTTGTGTTATACTAAACTGACGTTAATCATGGGGGCATTTGCTTTATAATCAAAAAATGCCACCTCTATTAATTTGTTTTTATTTATTCATATTATAAACGGAGGGCTGAAAGCATGAGTACTACTTCAAAAGCGAGTCAAAGAATTACTGCTTTACTCGATGACAACAGTTTCGTTGAAATCGGCGGACTTGTAACTGCAAGAGCTACTGATTTTAACATGAAACCAAACGAAACTCCTTCTGACGGTTGCATTACCGGCTACGGAGTGATCGACGGTAATCTCGTGTATGTATACAGCCAGGATGCGGCCGTGATGAACGGAACCATCGGCGAAATGCATGCGAAAAAGATTTCCAACCTTTATGATCTGGCGATGAAGACAGGAGCACCTGTGATTGGCCTGATTGACTCTGCGGGGCTTAGACTGCAGGAGGCTACAGATGCGCTGGCTGCCTTTGGTGAAATTTATCTGAAACAGACAATGGCCTCCGGAGTGATTCCTCAGATCACTGCCATTTTTGGCACCTGCGGCGGCGGACTTGGCCTGTTTCCCACGCTGACTGACTTTACCTTTATGGAGGAGAAAAATGCAAAGCTGTTTGTAAATTCTCCCAATGCGCTGGCGGGCAATGTGATCACAAAATGCGATTCCTCTTCTGCGGCATTTCAGTCTCAGGAGAGCGGCATTGTGGACGTGGTTGGGGACGAAGCCTCCATTTTGTCCGGCATCAGGGCGCTGATTGGATTTTTGCCTGCAAACAATGAGGACAACTTAAATTATGACGACTGCACGGATGATTTGAACCGTGCCAGCGCTGAGCTGGCAGGCTGCGTGGGGGATACTGCGATGGGCCTTCGCGTGCTTGCGGATAATTATAACTTCTTTGAGGTGAAGGCCGGCTATGCGAAGGATATGGTGACAGGCTTCCTCAAATTAAACGGCGTAACCATCGGCGCAGTGGCAAACCGCAGTGAAGTCCTCGATGCCGAGGGTAATGTGTCCGAGAAGCTGGATGCGGTGCTGACGAAGAAGGGCTGTGAAAAGGCTGCTGACTTCGTGAATTTCTGCGACGCATTTGGAATTCCGGTGCTCACCCTGACCAATGTAAAGGGCTATGAGGCTACCATGTGCTCTGAAAAGGGCATTGCAAAGGCGGCTGCAAAGCTTACATACGCTTTTGCAAACGCTACCGTTCCCAAGGTGAATGTGATTATTGGCAAGGCTTATGGCACGGCTTACATTGTGATGAATTCCAAGGCCATAGGTGCGGACATTACCATGGCTTGGCCGGATGCGGAGATTGGAACCATGGACAGCAGGCTGGCTGCAAAGATTATGTATGACGGCCAGGGGGCGGATGTGATAGACGAGAAGGCTGCGGAATATAAAGAGCTTGCCCTGAATGTAAAGAGTGCAGCAAAAAGAGGGTATGTGGATCAGATCGTAGATGCTGCCGACACCAGAAAATATGTGATCGGCGCCTTTGAGATGTTATTTACAAAGAGCGAGGGACGTCCTGCAAAGAAACACGGAACAGTCTAAGAGAAAGGGTGATTATAAGATGAAGAAATTTTTTGCTTTAATATGTATGATTACCTGTATCTTTGGTCTGACAGCCTGCGGAAGCGAAGAGACGCTGACGGAATATGAACAGCAGAAGGTGGATTATGCAGAACAGCTGGCGGCTCAGAAGGTGGTTCCGCTGCTTGCGAGTTTTATGGATGATGCTGCCGCCCAGACATTTGCGGAGAATACCAACGAAGAAATTGAGTATATCTTCGGCAATGACTACAGCATGAATGTAGACGGGTACGCACTGGCTTCGGCCATAGAGTCCTATCATTCCGCCGCAGCGGATATCGGAAGCATAACCGCCATCGGTGAGGCTGAGGGAAGAATCGACGACGATCAGATCATCGTGTACGTGCAGGTAGAGGGAGAGAAAAAGGATGCGGAAGCAGAAGTTATTTTCTCAAACGATATGTTCATGGTGCTGGAATCCTCGGCTTTGAATCCGATGTCCTCCATGGGCGAGCTGATGATGGGCGCAACCCTGAATACCCTGGTGGGCATGGGCACTGTGTTCTGCGTTTTGATCCTGATTTGTCTGATTATCAGCTGCTTTGGAGTGTTTGCAAAGATGCAGACCGGGAAAAAGAATCAGGATGAGAAGGAAGAAAAGAAGCCTGCGGTGGAAAGCCCGGCACAGCAGACCGCTGTCCTGGAAGCGACAGCGCCCCAGACAGATGATCTGGAGCTGATAGCGGTGATTGCAGCGGCCATAGCCGCAAGCGAGGGAAAAACCTCTACGGACGGCTTTGTGGTGCGCTCTATCCGCAAGGTCAGAAGAAGCAGATACTAAAGACGGTTGAAACAAACTTAAATTTATGGAGGAATGAAAAATGAAAAATTATACCATAACCGTTAATGGAAACGTATATGATGTAGTAGTGGAAGAGGGCGCGTCCTCTGTTGCAGCGCCTGTAGCGCCTGCAGCGGCGCCTGCACCTGCAGCTCCCAGAGCGGCAGCACCTGCAGCGGCACCTGCGCCCGCACCTGCACCTGCAGCGCCTAAAGCTGCGGGAAGCGTTAAGATTGAAGCCGGGGCAGCCGGAAAGATTTTCAAGCTGGAAGCAAGCGTGGGACAGGCAGTAAAGGCTGGCGATCCTGTTGTAATTCTGGAAGCCATGAAGATGGAAATCCCTGTAGTGGCGCCTCAGGATGGCACCGTAGCAAGTATTGACGTAGCAGTTGGAGACTCTGTTGAAGCAGGCGCTGTACTGGCAACTATGAATTAGTCAGACGTAAGTCTACAGCGAAAGTAAACAACAGGAGGTCAACAAATGGAATATATAACAACTACGCTCAACAACCTGATTCATCAGACAGCGTTTTTCAGCCTGACCTGGGGAAACTTCATCATGATACTGGTTGCGTGCGTTTTCCTTTACTTAGCTATCCGCCACGGATTTGAGCCTCTGCTTTTGGTTCCGATCGCTTTCGGCATGCTGTTGGTAAATATCTATCCGGACATTATGATCAGCCCGGATGAGGCAGCTAATGGAGCAGGCGGTATGCTGTGGTATTTTTACAAGCTGGATGAACTTGCAATTCTGCCCTGTTTGATTTTCCTGGGGGTAGGCGCCCAGACGGACTTTGGTCCTTTGATTGCAAACCCGCAGAGCTTCTTGTTAGGAGCGGCGGCCCAGTTCGGTATTTTTGCAGCTTATTTCGGAGCGATCGCTCTTGGCTTTAACGATATGGCAGCGGCGGCGATCTCCATTATCGGCGGAGCGGATGGCCCCACATCCATCTTTTTGGCAAACAAGCTGGGGCAGACTGCCATTTTAGGTCCCATCGCCGTGGCGGCATATTCCTATATGTCTTTGGTGCCTATTATCCAGCCCCCCATTATGAAGCTTCTGACCACGGAGAAGGAGCGGAAAATAAAGATGGCGCAGCTGCGCCCCGTTTCCAAGCTGGAAAAAATTCTTTTCCCTATTATCATTACCATTGTAGTGTGTCTGATTCTTCCCACTACGGCTCCCTTGGTAGGTATGCTTATGCTGGGCAACCTGTTTAAGGAATCCGGTGTGGTAAGACAGCTTACAGATACCGCAGCCAATGCAATGATGTACATTGTGGTTATTATGCTGGGCACCTCCGTAGGAGCGACCACCAGCGCGGAGGCATTCCTGAATGCCGATACCTTGAAGATCGTGGCGCTGGGACTGATTGCATTTATGTTTGGTACTGCTGCGGGCGTATTGTTCGGCAAGCTGATGTGCGTGGCCTCCAAGGGGAAGGTGAATCCGCTCATTGGTTCTGCAGGTGTGTCGGCAGTGCCTATGGCAGCCCGTGTATCCCAGAAGGTGGGAGCGGAGGCAGATCCTACCAACTTCCTGCTGATGCACGCTATGGGCCCTAATGTGGCAGGCGTTATCGGTACTGCGGTGGCTGCCGGAACCTTTATGGCAATCTTCGGCGTTTTCTAAAGAGAGCATATTAATTGTAAAATAAAATGGAGGAATTTCGTGAATGTCAGAACAAGTAAAGAAACCGATTAAAATTACGGAAACCATATTACGTGATGCACACCAGTCTCTGATTGCGACCAGAATGCCCACCGAATTTATGCTTCCCATTGTGGACAAGATGGATCAGGTAGGATATCATGCCGTTGAGTGCTGGGGCGGAGCAACCTTCGATGCGTCTCTTCGATTCTTAAAAGAGGATCCTTGGGACAGGCTTAGAAAGCTGCGCGATGGATTTAAGAATACCAAGCTGCAGATGCTGTTCCGCGGACAGAATATTTTGGGCTACAGACCCTATGCAGATGACGTGGTGGACTATTTTGTACAGAAATCCATTGCAAACGGTATTGATATCATTCGTATTTTCGATTGTCTGAACGATCTGCGCAATCTTCAGGAAGCAGTAAATGCAACCAACAAATTCAAGGTGCAGGAGGGCAGAGGACACGCTCAGGTTGCCCTTTCCTATACTCTGGGAGATGCCTACACTCTGGAATATTGGACCGATATTGCAAGAAAAGTAGAGGAAATGGGCGCGGATTCTATTTGTATCAAGGATATGGCGGGCCTGCTGCTTCCTTATGAGGCTACCAAGCTGGTATCTGCCATGAAGGAAGCCACAAAGCTGCCTATTGAGCTGCACACCCACTATACCTCCGGTGTTGCCAGCATGACCTACTTAAAGGGTGTGGAAGCCGGGGCGGACATTATCGATACGGCGATCAGTCCTTTTGCCATGGGTACCTCCCAGCCTGCAACTGAGGTTATGGTTGAGACCTTCCGTGGAACGCCCTACGACACCGGACTGGATCAAAATCTGCTTGCGGAAATTGCAGATTATTTCAGACCTTACAGAGATGAGTGTCTTGAAAACGGCCTTCTCAATCCCAAGGTTATGGGCGTTGATATTAAGACGCTGCTTTATCAGGTACCGGGCGGTATGCTTTCCAACATGGTGAGCCAGTTAAAGGAGCAGAATGCGGAGGATAAGTACTACGACGTGCTGCAGGAGATTCCCAGAGTGCGTAAGGATCTGGGAGAACCCCCTCTCGTTACGCCTTCTTCCCAGATTGTGGGTACCCAGGCTGTATTCAACGTGCTGATGGGCGAGCGCTACAAGATGGCTACAAAGGAAACCAAGGCAGTTCTGCGCGGCGAATACGGACAGACTGTAAAGCCCATGAATCAGGAGGTAATCGACAAGGTTATTCCCGGAGAGGAGAGAATTACTTGTCGTTATGCAGACCTGCTGGATAACGAGCTGGATAAGCTGGAGGGTGAAATGAAGGAATGGAAGCAGCAGGATGAGGACGTGCTCAGCTATGCACTGTTCCCTCAGGTGGCAATGGAATTCTTCAAGTATCGCCAGGCCCAGCAGGAGAAAGTAGATATGACCCAGGCCGATACCAAGAACGGCGCATATCCTGTTTAAACCATAAGAATACTAAATTTTTAAGGATGGCTGCCTCAGAGACGGACGCTTGGAAAAGCGCCGCTTTGGGGCAGCTTTTTGCCGTGGCGCGCCTGCGGCACACGTTTTTTGGAACCCATTGACAAACGCTCTATGCTAAAGTAAAATAACAAGTGTTATAGCAATGCAATAAGAAATTGGAAAGATTTGTGCACAGACTGCCGCAAAACGAAGGGAGGAGAGTATGGCCCGCAAGGAATCAATTACACAGGATATTATTTTGGAAACTGCCTTTGCCATGACCAGGCAGGAGGGTTTTTCCAATGTGACGGCCAGAAGGGTGGCGGCAAAGGCCGGCTGTTCCACCCAGCCCATTTTCCGTGTCTATAAGAGCATGGAGGAGCTGTGGGATGCTGTCTATGAGAAGGCGGCTTCCTTTTTTCAGGATTATTGCAGCTTGTATCCAAGAACAGGCAAGCTTCCTTTCTCTAATCTGGGCATGGCTTATATTGCCTTTGCCAGAGAGGAAAAGCATTTGTTTGAGCTTCTGTTTGTGTCCGGCAGCCGGAAGAAGAAAAGCATGTATGAGCTTCTAAACGGTAATGCCGGGAATGTGGTTTATGAGGTCAATCTTGCCAGAGTGAGCGGATGTCCAAAGCCGGGAGAATTGTTTACAAAAATGTGGATTTTCATCCATGGGGCGGCGTGCATGACGCTGACGGGAGACTATGACTTGTCCGATGTGGAGACTATGGAGCTCTTAAACCGGACTTACCTTGCATTTTCGGGGAATACCACTTTGAAATAAGGAGAGATAAGGAGTCTGACATTTCATGGAGAGGAAGAGCGGCGTACTTAGCCTGATCAGCGAAAAATACGCAAAAATGAGCAAAAGCCACAGGGCTGTTGCGGATTATATTCTGGAGCATTATGACCAGGCTGTGTTCATGACGGCGGCAAAGCTGGGGGAGACTTTGGGCATCAGCGAGTCAACGGTGGTGCGGTTTGCCTCTGCGGTGGGATACCGTGGGTATCCGGAGTTTCAGAAGGCTCTGGAGGAATGCGTGAAAAGTAAGCTGAACGACGTACAGCGGATGGATGCCAAGTACGGCAGAATCTCTCAGTCGGAGGTGCTGACCTCGGTGCTGACGGCAGATATTGAAAAGCTGCAGCATACCATACAGAATCTTGACCCTTCCGCCTTTGAAACGGCTGTCAATATTATATTGGAATCAGACACTATCTATATTATGGGGCTTCGGAGCAATGAACCGCTGGCTGCCTTTCTTCATTTTTATCTGAATATGATCAGAAACAGGGTGGTGCTGCTTGCCACCACCAGTGTAAGCGAAACCTTTGAGCAGATGATAAGAATCAATGAGAAGGACTGCTTTATCGGCATCAGTTTCCCCAGGTATTCCATGCGCACCTTAAAAGCCATGGAATTTGCCAATGACAGAAATGCCAAGGTCATTGCCATTACAGATTCTATTCATTCTCCCATGAATCTCTATTCCTCCTGCAATCTGCTGGCAAGAAGCGACATGGTTTCTATTGTGGATTCTTTGGTGGCGCCTTTGAGCGTGATCAATGCCCTGGTGGTGGCGCTGTGCCTGAAGTGTCCTCAGGAGGTCAGGCGGAATCTGGAGATGCTGGAGGAGACATGGAATAATTATCAGGTTTATCTGAACGACGAAATTAACTTTATTGATGATGAGCCTATGCTGAATTATTCACTGAGAAAAGATGATTCGGGAAAGGAAAGCTAAAAAAGATAAAGATGGGAAAAATAATTGTAATCGGCGCGGGAGCCGCCGGAATGATGGCGGCTATTGCAGCTGCAGAAAAGGGAAATGAAGTGTGTCTGTTTGAAAAAAATGAAAAGCCCGGGAAGAAAATTTATATCACGGGCAAGGGCAGATGCAATGTAACCAATGCTGCGGACAGGGAGACCTTTTTTCAGAATGTGTGCACGAATGAAAAGTTTTTGTACAGCGCTTTTTCCGGTTTTGACAATCAGGCGGTCATGGAGCTTTTTGAGAAGGCGGGCTGTCCTCTGAAAACGGAGCGGGGAGAGAGAGTCTTTCCCGTATCAGACCACGCTTCCGACGTGATTGCGGCACTGCAGCGCCAGATGAAAAAGAGAGGGGTGGATATCCGGCTGAATCAAAGGGTTCAGGAAATTTTGACAAACCAGGACCGATTTGCGGGGGTGCGTCTGGCGGACCAGGAGACGGCAGAGGGGGACGCCTGTATTGTTTGTACAGGAGGCATGTCCTATCCGGCCACGGGGTCTACGGGGGACGGGTACCGGTTTGCCGAGGCCACAGGACACAGAGTGGTGGAATGCAGGCCGTCCCTGGTGCCTCTTTGCGCAAAGGAAGAATGGTGCAGGGAGCTTATGGGGCTTTCCCTAAAGAATGTGGCAGTCACGCTCAAGGTGAATGGAAAGGAAAAATACAGCGGCTTTGGGGAAATGCTTTTCACCCATTTTGGCGTGAGCGGCCCTCTTGTCTTAAGCGCCAGCAGTTATTACAATAAGGAAGAAAAAAGGGCGGAGCTTTTTATTGATTTAAAGCCGGCCCTTACCCTGGAGCAGCTTGACAGGCGGCTCCTTCGGGACTTTGAGGAGAATAAAAACAAGCAGTTTAAAAATGCCCTGGCGGGGCTGTTTCCTGGAAAGCTGATTCCGGTTATGGTAAGGCTTTCCGGGATTTCTCCAGAACAAAAAGTGCATGAAATCACAAGACAGGACAGGAGGGCCTTTGCAGAACTGATCAAGGGGCTTTCCCTCACCATCACGGGGACAAGGGGCTTTTCGGAGGCGATTGTCACAAAGGGAGGCGTATCTGTGAAGGATATCAACCCCTCCACAATGGAGTCTAAGCGGATAAAGGGCCTGTACTTTGCGGGAGAGGTGCTTGATCTGGATGGGCTGACAGGAGGCTTTAACCTACAGATTGCATGGTCTACGGGCCATTTGGCCGGGAGCCGTGCGTGCGCAGGATGTTAATTGACATTTGTTATGGTATTCATATATAATGAAAAACAGAAACCAGATAAGGGGTATGGATATGAGCTTTAACGTGGCGATAGACGGACCGGCAGGGGCAGGAAAGAGCACTATTGCAAGGGCGGTGGCAAAAAGGATGAACCTGATTTATGTGGACACAGGGGCAATGTATCGTGCCATGGCTCTTTTTATGCTGCGAGAGGGAGTGGATTTAAAGGATGCCCAGGCCGTAGCAGAAAAGTGTAAAGAAGCGGATATCTCCATCGGTTATGAAGGCGGAGAACAGGTGGTGTATTTAAATGGTGAAAATGTAAATTCCTATCTCCGCACACAAGAGGTGGGAAATGCGGCCTCTATTACCAGCGCCCAGCCTTCTGTGCGCAGAAAGCTGGTGGAAATGCAGCAGAAGCTGGCGGCCCAGAGGGACTGCATCATGGATGGAAGGGATATTGGGACCTGTGTGCTCCCGGGCGCTCAGGTGAAGATTTATCTCACTGCAAGCAGCAGGGTGCGCGCCAAAAGAAGATATGAGGAGCTTTTGGAGAAGGGACAGGACTGTGATCTGGATACGATCCGCAGGGAGATTGAGGAGAGAGATTACCGGGATATGAATCGGGAAGCGTCTCCCTTAAGACAGGCGGATGACGCTGTACAGGTAGATACCTCGGACATGACTGTGGAGGAAGTGATCACACGGATTATGGATATCTGCCGGGAAAGGCGGCGGTGATGGAGGTAAGACTTGCACAGTGCGCCGGATTCTGCTTTGGTGTAAAAAGAGCGGTGGATCAGGTGTATGAATTGGTGAAAACAGGGAAAGCTATATATACCTATGGTCCTATTGTCCACAATGAAGCAGTGGTCAGGGACCTGGAAAAGAAAGGCGTCCGCGTGATAGAAGGCAGGGAAGAGCTGGAAGCGCTCTCTTCGGGCTGTGTGGTGATCAGGGCCCATGGAGTGCCCAGATCGATTTATGAGCTTTTGGAAAGAAAAAAGCTGGAGTATGTGGACGCAACCTGTCCTTTTGTGAAGAGAATACACAGGATTGTGGAACGGGAGAGCGCAGAGGACAGACATATTATTGTCATAGGAAACGCCGGACACCCCGAAGTAGAAGGGATTGTGGGCTGGTGCAGCGGCCCGGTGACCGTGCTGGAATCCCCTGAGGAGGCCCTTTCCTACACTCCTGCGAAGGGGGAAAAAATATGTCTTGTCTCTCAAACGACATTTAATTACAATAAATTTCAACATATAGTTGAAATATTTCAAAAAAAAGGTTACAATGATAGTGTTGTGAATACTATCTGTAATGCTACGGAAGAACGCCAGCGTTCTGCCAAGGCTCTTGCGGCGGAGGCTGACGTTATGATTGTGATAGGAGGGAAACACAGCTCCAACTCCAGAAAGCTGTATGAAATCTGCAGCGGAGTATGTGCGAACACCTATTTTATACAGACACTGGATGACTTGCATTTAGATCTACCTAAAGCTGTTCGACTAGTGGGTATTACTGCAGGGGCTTCCACCCCAAACAAATTAATCGAGGAGGTTCAAAATTATGTCAGAATTAACTTTTGAACAAATGCTGGAAGAATCATTAAAGACAATACACGCAGGAGAGGTAGTCGAAGGTACGGTCATCGATGTGAAGCCGGATGAAATCATCCTGAACATCGGATACAAGTCGGACGGCATTCTTACAAAAAATGAGTACACCAACGATTCCAGCGTTGATTTGACGACTGTGGCCAAGCCCGGGGACACCATGGAGGTAAAAATCCTGAAGGTGAACGACGGCGAAGGACAGGTGCTGCTTACCTACAAGCGTTTGGCTGCGGACAGAGGAAACAAGAGAATTGAAGAGGCGTATAACAACAAGGAGGTTCTGAAGGCTACGGTTGCCCAGGTGCTGGAGGGCGGACTGAGTGTGATTGTAGACGAAGTGAGAATTTTCATCCCGGCCAGCCTTGTTTCCGACACCTATGAGAAGGATCTGTCCAAGTATGCGGGACAGGAGATTGAATTTGTAATCAGCGAATATAATCCCAAGAGAAGGAGATATATCGGCGACCGCAAGCAGCTGATTCTGGCTAAAAAGGCAGAGCTGCAAAAGGAGCTGTTTGCCAGAATCAAGGAAGGCGATGTGGTGGAGGGCGTTGTAAAGAACGTCACAGATTTCGGTGCGTTTATTGATCTGGGCGGCGCTGACGGCCTGCTTCACATTTCTGAAATGTCATGGGGAAGAGTGGAGCATCCCAAAAAGGTATTTAAGGTAGGGGACAAGCTTAAGGTGCTGATTAAGGAAATTAACGGCAACAAGATTGCGCTGTCCTTGAAATTTGACGAGGCCAATCCCTGGAGAGATGCGGCTGTAAAATATGCGGTGGGAAATGTGGTGACCGGAAAGGTTGCCAGAATGACGGATTTCGGCGCTTTTGTAGAGCTGGAGCCCGGAGTGGACGCGCTTTTGCATGTTTCCCAGATTGCCAAGGAGCATGTGGAGAAGCCTTCGGATGTGCTGAGCATCGGTCAGGAAATTACCGCAAAGGTTGTAGATTTCAACGAAGAGGACAAAAAGATTTCTCTGAGCATCAAGGCAATGCTTGCGCCCGAGCCTGTTGAAAAGGCTGAGGAATCCGATGAAGACGTGGTTTCTGTGGATATTGATGCAGTGATTGCAGCCGAAGCGGAAAACAGTGAAGAATAACAGTGGAATGGGGAACGCTCATGGCATATGATTATGAGTACTTCAAAAGAGAAATTTTGGCCCTGACGACCATTGACTTGAACTGCTATAAAGAAAAGCAGATGAAGCGCCGTATTGACACTTTGATTTCCAAGCACAAGATTGTGGGCTATGACAAGTATGTGCAGGCGCTGAAAACAGACCGGGCTCTGTTTGAGGAATTTGTCAGCTATATTACTATCAATGTGTCTGAATTTTACAGGAACCCGGAGCAGTGGAAGATTCTTGACACCCAGATTATTCCTGAATTGATTCAGAAATTCGGCAAAAACCTGAAGGTGTGGAGTGCGGCCTGTTCCACAGGCGATGAACCGTATTCCCTGGTGATGGCTCTTTCACGCCATGTCCCGTTGGACCATATAAGGATATTTGCAACCGATCTGGACAAACAGGTCATTGCCAAGGCAAAGGTAGGACTTTACTCTGAAAAGAGTATTGCAGCCGTGCCGGAGGATATGAAAAGAAAATACTTTACACAGGTGGGACCCTCCTATAAGATTTCGGATGCTGTGAAGGCGCGCGTGGAGTTTAAGGAGCACAATCTTTTAAAGGATACATATCCAAGCGGATATCACTTGATTGTGTGCCGCAATGTGCTGATCTATTTTACAGAGGAAGCCAAGGATGAGGTATTCCGCAAATTCTGCCGTTCTCTTGCTGTAGGCGGTATGCTGTTCATCGGAAGCACGGAACAGATCATGAATTACAAGGATGTGGGATTTGAAAGAAAGAATTCTTTCTTTTACCAGAAGCCTTAATGGCAGAAAAAAGAACCTGAAGGCAAGCAGGTTCTTTTTTTAATAGGAAGAGGCCATCATGGATAGAACATGGCTGGCGTAGGCGGTAAAGGAATCCCTGTCCTTTTTCATTTCGTCGGTCAGCTCGAAGAAAAGCTCCTTGCTTTTGTAATCCCGCTTAAAGAAGGGTTCAAAAATAAGCTCCCATTGGGGAAGATAGGAAGAGTATTTGCGCGTATAGCAGTTGGCGGCAGTGGCCGGGATTCGGTGTGATTTGTCCACAAAGCCTGCTACGGATTTATGGAGCGCAATATCCTCCGCGGGGAGATAGTAGTAATCCTTGTAATTAGAGTAAAAATACTTAAGCTCCTCCTCATAGATGGGAACCTTGAGAGAAGCCTCTCTTCCCTCACCGTGGAAATAGCAGCCGCCTGCAGAAGCAGAAATCTGTTTGGGAAGAGCGGTGGGAAGCTGCAGGGTGATCAACAGCTCCTTTCGGCTGTGTCCGTTTAAGTCACGGTAGGAGTTGGCCTGTACCTTTTTTGCTCTGGGGGAGCTGTTAAACAGGTCATAGTAGGCTAACATGGGAAGGGTTTCCAGCATACCTCTGATATCGTCGGCGTTGTGAAGGAACAATGCCTTTTGGGCAAATTCACTGGGAGATTTTACATAATCATGATAAATGCCGATCAGCTCGCCTCCGGAAAAGACATCTTCTCTGTGGATGCCCAAAAACTGCTCCAGGGTTTTTTGCTTGCAGTTTGGCAGCTTCAGAAAAAACTTATAGGGACGGATTCTTTTGTACAGGTCAATGCCGGTCATGCCCTCAAAGCTGTAGGGAAGAGAAAGCTGGAGGCATTTCTGGGAAAGAAAAGGCAGGTCAAAATTATTGCCGTTAAAATGTATCAAATATTCATATGGTTTGGCAAAGGAAAAGAAAGCGTCCAGCACGGCGGCCTCTTCACTGTAATTTTCGGCGATCCACTGTATGGTGTGCCATCTGCCGGACTGGTAATAGGCGCAGCCGATGAGATAGAGATAGGATGACTTTGCAGTAAAGCCGGTGGTCTCAATATCCAGAAACAGAATGCGTTCCAGGGGGGCAATCCGCTCTAAGGGATAGGAGATGGAAAAATGTTCTAAGATTTCCTCGGAAATTTTCATGGTGTACCTCCTTGCGCAGATAAAGTTTCCGAACTGCTGATTTTGTATTAATCATAGCATAAATTTTTATTTTGCAGTAGTATTTTATTGAAAAAAATAGTATATTTAAACTGCAAACCGCGGACAGGCGGATATACGGAAAGGACGAAAAGTATATGGCGAGGCTAACATTTACAGGAGGCATTCACCCTTATGACGGCAAGGAGCTGTCCAAGGACAAGCCGATTCAGGAAATGCTTCCCAAGGGAGATCTGGTCTATCCCTTGTCGCAGCACATTGGCGCTCCGGCGAAGCCCATCGTGAGTAAGGGAGACAGGGTTTTGGCCGGTCAGAAGATCGGGGAGGCCGCAGGCTTTGTCTCTGCAGCTGTCCATGCCTCCGTTTCGGGAACGGTAAAGGGCATTGAGCCCAGAAGAACGGTGACCGGCGAGCAGGTTATGAGCATTATTGTAGAAAATGACGGCTTGTACGAGGATGTGGGATTTTATCCTGTAGCCCCTTTGGAAAAGCTGGATAAGGATGAAATATTACAGATTATAAAGGATGCAGGTATTGTGGGAATGGGAGGAGCTGGATTTCCCACCCATGTAAAGCTCTCCCCCAGGCGGCCTGATAAAATACAGTTTGTAATTGTAAACTGTGCGGAGTGCGAGCCCTATCTGACTTCGGATTACCGCAGGATGAAGGAGGAGCCGGAACGGGTGATCGGCGGCTTGAAAATTTTGCTGAAGCTGTTTGATCATGCCCAGGGGATTCTGGCGGTGGAGGACAACAAGCCGGACTGCATTAAGCTGCTTCGCCAGCTTTGCAGAGATGAAAAGCGGATCAGCGTAAGAGCACTGAAAACAAAATATCCTCAGGGAGCGGAGCGGCAGCTGATCTACGCTGTCACCGGAAGAAAAATCAACTCTTCCATGCTGCCTGCAGACGCAGGCTGCATAGTGAATAATGTGGACACCGTGGTAGCTGTTTACCGCGCTGTGGTAGAGGGAAGGCCTTTGATGGAGCGGATTGTAACCGTCAGCGGGGATGCTATTGAAAATCCCCGGAATTTCCGGGTGCGGATCGGTACCAGCTACAAGGAGCTTGTGGATGGGGCGGGAGGCTTTCGGACTGCCCCAGAGAAGCTGATCTGCGGCGGCCCCATGATGGGAATCGGGATATTTGATCTGGATGTGCCTGTCACAAAGACCTCAACGGCTTTGCTGGCCTTTTCAAAGGACGATGTGTCTGCCATGGAACCGGGACCCTGTATCAACTGTGGAAGATGTGTGGACGTCTGCCCGGGAAGAGTTGTGCCCAGCATTTTGGCAGATGACGCGGAGCGCTTTGACGAAGCGGCATTTCTGAAGCATAATGGCATGGAATGCTGCGAATGCGGCTGCTGCAGCTTCATATGTCCCGCAAAACGACCCCTGACCCAGGAGATTAAATCCATGCGGAAGATACAGCTTGCAAAGAAAAAGGAAGCAGGAGGGAAGAGCAAGTGAATCAACGAATGAAAATATCATCCAACCCTCATATCCGTTCTCAGGCAACCACAAACGGAATTATGACTGCTGTGGTCATTGCCTTATTGCCGGCGGCAGGCTTTGGAATTTATAATTTCGGCCCCAGAGCGGCCTTGCTGATATTGGTTACAGTGGCCAGTACGGTTTTGACGGAATTTTTGTTTGGCCTTTACAGAAAAAAAACGACCATAACGGATTTGTCCGCTGTGGTGACGGGACTTTTGCTGGCCATGAATCTGCCGGTGGGCCTTCCCCTCTGGATGGCTGTTCTTGGAGGCGTATTTGCCATACTTGTGGTGAAAATGCTTTTCGGAGGACTGGGGCAGAACTTTATGAATCCGGCGCTGGCGGCCCGATGCTTTCTTTTGATTTCTTTTCCTGCGCAGATGACGGATTTTTCCTGCGATGCGTATACAGGAGCCACGCCCCTGGCGTCCCTTAAGGCCGGTGAGAGCGTTGACGTGATGAGCATGGTGATTGGACGTACGGCTGGAACCATCGGAGAGACCTCTATGATCGCTCTTCTGATTGGGGCGTGCTTTCTGATTTTGCTTGGCATTATTGATTTGAGGATTCCGGGAAGCTATCTTGTCACCTTTGTATTGTTTACAGGCATCTTCGGCGGACATGGCTTTGATCCGGCGTATCTTTCTGCGCAGCTTGCAGGGGGCGGTCTGATGCTGGGGGCCTTTTTCATGGCTACGGATTACGTGACCAGGCCCATCACCGGGAAGGGACAGTATGTGTACGGAATTCTTTTAGGGCTTCTCACCGGAATTTTCCGGATTTTCGGGCCGTCGGCGGAGGGCGTGTCCTATGCCATTATTTTGGGAAACCTGCTGGTTCCTCTGATTGAAAAGTGCACCATGCCCAGGGCCTTCGGCACATCCAGAAAGCTGGGCGCGCGGAAATCTTCCAGGGAAGGAGGCAGGCCATGAAAAAGAACAGTGATGTCAATGTCATGCTGAAGGAGGCGGGCATTTTATTTGCTATTACGCTGATTGCAGGATTGATTCTGGGCTTTGTCTATGAGCTTACCAAGGAGCCCATTCGGATTCAGGAAGAAAAGGCTGTGCAGGAGGCCTGTGCCCAGGTGTTTGAGAGCGCGGCGCAGTTTGCAGAGCTTCCCTATGAAGCGTCAGAGGAACTGGCCTTGGAGCTGGCGGAAACAGGTGTGGAGATTGGAACTGTTTTTCAGGCGCTTGGAGCAGACGGCAGTCTTATGGGATACGTAGTGCAGAGTACTTCTACGGAGGGCTATGGAGGAGATATTGTGCTCTATCTGGGTGTGACGCTGGACGGCACATTAAACGGCATTTCCCTGTTGGAGATTTCGGAGACGCCGGGACTTGGCATGAGGGCGCAGGAGGTGCTGGCGCCGCAGTTTCGCGGGAAACAGGTTTCTCAGTTTACCTATACTAAGACCGGGGGCAGCTCCGACAGTGAGATAGATGCCATCAGCGGCGCAACCATTACTACAGAGGCAGTGACCAATGCAGTAAACGGCGGACTTAAGGTGGCGGAAGCGTTAAGGCAGGGAGGTGCGGATAATGAATAAAGCAGGCGAAAGACTTTACAACGGATTGATCAAGGAAAATCCTACCTTTGTGCTGACCTTGGGCATGTGCCCCACCCTGGCGGTGACCACCTCGGCCATGAATGGTCTGGGGATGGGCCTGACTACGGCGGCGGTGCTGGCCATGAGTAATCTGATTATTTCCCTGATGCGGAAGCTGATACCGGACAGGGTGCGAATTCCGGCCTTCATTGTGATTATTGCATCCTTTGTCACAGTGGTGCAGCTGCTTTTGGAAGCCTATCTTCCTGTGCTGAATCAGTCGCTTGGCGTATACATACCTTTGATTGTGGTAAACTGCATTATTCTTGGAAGAGCGGAGAGCTATGCCTATTCCAATCCGCCGATTCCTTCCCTGTTTGACGGCATCGGCATGGGGCTTGGCTTTTCCCTGGCCCTTACCTGCATCGGTGCGGTCCGGGAAATTCTGGGTTCAGGAACCTTGTTTGGCCTGCAGCTGATGCCGGATTCCTATACGCCCATTACGATTTTCATTCTGGCGCCGGGTGCCTTTTTTGTGCTCGCAGCGCTGACTGCCCTCCAGAATTATATAAAGTCTGTGGCACGAAGGAAGGGCAGGAGCGTAAAACGCAGCCAGGCAGGCTGCGGCGGAGACTGTGCAGGATGTTCAGAGGGCGGCTGCAGCCACGCATTTTATGATGCTTCTCCCAAAACAGAGAAGAAGGCTGCACAGGATATGGAAATCCTGAATCTGGAAGAGGAGGGGAAATAAATGGAGAATGTGAGAGATTTATTGCTTCTGCTGGTAGGCTCCTCCCTGGTCAGCAACGTGGTTTTAAGCCAGTTTTTTGGATTATGTCCTTTCCTTGGAGTGTCGAAAAAGACCAGCACGGCGGCAGGAATGGGAACTGCCGTTATCTTTGTGATAACTTTGGCAAGTGCGGTTGCAGGCGTGATTTACAAATATGTGCTGCAGAGATTTCATATTGAGTATCTGCAGACCATTGTCTTTATTCTTGTGATCGCAGCCTTGGTTCAATTTGTGGAGATGTTCTTAAAAAAGGCCATGCCGGGGCTGTATAAGGCATTGGGAGTATATCTGCCCTTGATTACCACAAACTGTGCCGTTTTGGGTGTGGCGCTCACTAATGTGCAGAAGGAGTACGGTATCCTGACGGGCATTGTAAACGGCTTTGCCACAGCCGCAGGCTTTACTATGGCCATTGTGATTCTCGCAGGACTGCGGGAAAAAATGGCTTACAATGATGTGCCGGAATCCTTTCAGGGCATGCCCATGGTGCTTTTGACCGCCGGGCTTATGGCAATCGCCTTCTGTGGATTTTCCGGGCTGTTATAGAAGGGAGGCGGCATATGAGTATAGCAGGAATTGCGGCTGCAGCGGCCGTAGTAGGCATTGTTGGTATTTTTGTTGGACTCTTTCTGGGAGTGGCCGGTATCCGCTTTAAGGTGGAGACAGACGAAAGAGAGGAAAAGGTGCTTTCGGCGCTGCCGGGAAATAACTGTGGAGGCTGCGGGTATCCGGGATGCTCCGGACTTGCGGCTGCCATCGTAAAAGGGGAGGCTCCGGTGAATGGCTGTCCCGTAGGTGGTGAAGCAGTGGGAAGGGCCATTGGCGAAATCATGGGAGTGGACGCAGGAGAGAGCCGGAGAATGACTGCCTTTGTGCACTGTCAGGGAGATTGTGACAAGGCGGCGACGGATTACGATTATTATGGAGCAAAGGACTGCCGTATGATGAGCTTTGTGCCTGGCGGCGGTCCCAAAACCTGTAACAGCGGATGCCTGGGATTTGGCACCTGCGTGCAGGTCTGTCCCTTTGACGCCATCCATGTGGTAAACGGCGTCGCCCTGGTTGACAGAGAAAAGTGCAAGGCCTGCGGGAAATGCGTACAGGTTTGTCCAAAGCATTTGATTTCCCTGATTCCCTATGAGGCAAAGACGGCAGCTGCCTGCAGCTCTACGGACAAGGGGCCGGTTACCGCAAAAGCATGCAAGACAGGCTGTGTGGGCTGCGGCATCTGCGTCAGGTCCTGTCCTGAGGGGGCGGTGAAGGTGGAAAATTTCCATGCGGTGATCGATCAGGAAAAATGTACCGGGTGCGGTATTTGTGAGGAAAAATGTCCGAAAAAGGCCATTGTCAGGCTTTCAGGGGCGAAATAGAAGAAAAGGAGGAAACAGCCATGCGCTTGCCGGAGGATTATAACGACCATTCCGGGCTTACGCCCACAGTGGTTTCTGCCATTGTGGCGGTAACGCTTTTTGTGGGAGCCATTCTTGCGGTGGTGCTCCTTATGAACAGTCAAAGTCCTGCAGGGAAAAGGCAGGCACAGGCAAAAGAGACAGGCGTTTTTATTGAGGAGGAGACTCTGGAGCAGTCTGCTGAAGGAAGCAGCTATCCGGATACGGAGGATATTCTGACGGGAAGCACATTAAGTCCGGATGATTTTGACTTTTGGGATATGTATCCCGAGGAAACAGAAGAAGCGAAAGAGCCTTCACAGGAGGAAACGCCGGAGACTGTGGAAAATGACCCGGCTACGGACGGAAAGCATACCTTAATTGAATATGATGACGGCAAAGAAGAATGGGTGTTGATCAGCCCTTATCTTCCCAAGCATGAGTATGATTTTACCAGGCTGGTATATCAGTCCAATCTTATGAAGTATTATGAGGACGGCAAGCTGGTTTCCTTTGTGGGAGCGGATATTTCAAAGTATCAGGACTATGTGGATTTTGGAAAGCTGAAGAAGGCGGGAGTGGATTTTGTAATGCTGCGTGTAGGGGCAAGGGGCTATGGAAGCGGGCAGCTTGTGCTGGACGAGTACTTTGCTGAAAACATAAAGCGGGCCTCCGACGCAGGGCTTGAGATCGGCGTTTATTTCTTTTCCCAGGCCATATCAAACGAGGAGGCTGTGGAGGAGGCCAACATGGTGCTGGAAAACATAAAGGATTATGAGATCACCTATCCGGTGGCCTTTGATATGGAATATATTGAAAACGACGCTTCCCGGATAGATAGCTTAAGCAAGTCGGAGAAAACGGAGATTACAAAAACCTTTTTGGACACCATTCAAAATGCAGGCTATAAGGCCATGCTTTACGGAGATAAGGAATGGCTGTTAAAGGATATTGACCTGTCAAAGCTGACAGCTTATGATGTCTGGCTTTCCCAGGAGTCGGATATTCCCGATTATCCCTATCGGTTTACCATGTGGCAGTACACAAAGAAAGCATCCATTGACGGCATTGCAGGCTATGCCGATTTAAATATCAGCTTTATTGATTACTCTGAAAAATAATTTATGATTTTTGGGGAAATCTCAAGGCAGGAGTAAATCTGGGCGTATCTGGAAGGGGAGATTCCCTCGATGTAATTCGGGGAATACTGCCTGGAAACGCCGTTCTTTTTCAGGCAGTCAATGGCTTTATTATAGGCAATGGCAGCTTCCAGCTCTGTGGCATATCTTCCCACCAGATAAGTTCCCCTGACATGAATGCGGACAGTATATAGATACTGTCCGTTTTTTTGTTTTTCCAAACGGATTCCATGATAGGTGTTTTTTATTTCCAGATTTTCCCGGCGGAAGTCTGTTGGATCATTGTTGATAAAACGAAAGTCCACACCTGGAACCGCATAATTCTTAATGCCGTAACGGGAACGGATATTTACCTGCATTCCGTAATCGGCCACAAAATAATGGCTGCCCCGGCACATGATCTTGTGAGAGGCATAATAAAATAAATCGTCGGGATCGAATTTCAGTACATGAGACGGAGACAGATAGTAGTAAAAAAAGCGCTGTCCCATATAGATGGGATTTCCGAAATAGATACCGTTGTCCCGGAAGTTTAAAAGGCAGACCCATTTTGCAAAGGGGAGAGGAGAGCTCTCTTCATAGGTGTGCAGGGTGACGGATTCATCCTCCAAAAGCCGCCGTCCCTCCCTGTAGGCACAGCGGCCTTCCTGGGGGGAAGAAAAGCTTCCCAGGCTGATATGCTTTCTGCGGTAGGTTAAAGAGGCGCGGTAGTATACGGTCCCGTCTTTTTTTTTGGAACAAAAAACACCCTCATAATGGGGTTTGGATTCATTCTCATATCTGTTCATGATCAAAAACACCTCATGTAAATGTAAACCTATTATAACATTATTTTTACAAATAGGAACAATTTAGAAATATTTTTAGGACTTGCTTCATAGACTAATATATGGCTGGAAGTAAAATTGAAAACAGAAAGGGCGTTAAGGCATTATGTATAAAAAGGCAGTCAGCGCGCTTGCGCTTTTAAATCTGTTATTCCTGTTTGGCTTTTTGTGCCTGAGGGGCGTAGAGGAAAATAAGCTGGCGTCCCGGCCGGCCTACGAGCTTAAGGCAGATGAAAGTATATTAGCGGACAGTAAAAGCAGCAGTATGGGAATCGTGTCAGCAGCGGCATCCGGGCAGAGAGTGGTGGATTTCGACGTACTCAAAAAGGAGCTGGCTTATGATCTGGAGGATCAGGATTTGGAGATTCTGCTGCGGATTGTGGAGGCCGAGGCAGGAGGAGAGGACGAAGAAGGAAAGCTTTTGGTGGCCAATGTGGTATTAAACCGGGTAAACAGCGTAAAATTTCCGGACACGGTGTCGGAGGTAGTATTTCAGCGGGAAAATGGAGTGACCCAGTTTTCACCGGTGGCAAATGGAAAAATATGGAAGGTGCAAATCAGTGAAGAGACGCGGGAAGCAGTTGGACGTGCCCTTGAGGGAGAGGATATTTCCCAGGGAGCTCTTTATTTTGCAGCGAGAAAATATGCGGACAGTGATAAAATGAAATGGTTTGACGAAAACCTTACATTTCTGTTTCAATATGGCGGACATGAATTTTTCCGATAGCAGGCAAAGCGCCCCTGTTTCCGGGCTTTTGGAAAGTGATTGCACCCCGTATAAAATTATGCTACAATAATGCAGTAATGCGAAATGAGCAGCACAGAAGCGAGGAGAAGATTCCTTCTGATTACAAAGCCGCTCACGCGGCAGAATGAGGAGAAATATGGACGTATTATATCACAGTACACGAAGCGAGGGATTGGCGGTAACGGCATCTGAGGCGATTCTCAAGGGGCTTTCTGAGGACGGAGGACTTTTTGTGCCAGACCATATTCCTGCGCTGGATAAGAGTCTTAAGGAGCTTTCCGGCTTAAGCTATCAGGAGACCGCCTACGAGGTGATGAAGCTTTTTTTGACAGATTTCACGAAAGAGGAGCTGAAGGACTGCATTCAAAAGGCTTATGATGAGAAATTTGACACAGATGAGATTGCGCCTTTGGTGGAAGCGGAAGGAGCATATTATCTGGAATTGTTCCACGGCCCCACCATCGCCTTTAAGGACATGGCGTTATCCATTCTGCCCCATCTCCTGACGGCTTCGGCTCGGAAAAATCATATTCAGAACGAGATCGTGATCCTGACGGCTACCTCTGGCGATACCGGAAAGGCGGCGCTGGCAGGCTTTGCTGGTGTGGAAGGCACTAGGATTATCGTTTTTTATCCCAAGAACGGCGTCAGCCCCATTCAGGAAAAACAGATGGTGACCCAGAAGGGAGACAACACGCTGGTAGTGGGCATCCATGGGAACTTTGACGACGCCCAGACAGGGGTAAAGAAAATTTTCGGAGATAAGGCTCTGGCTGCAGAGATGGAGCAGAAGGGCTTTCAGTTTTCTTCTGCCAATTCTATCAATATCGGCAGGCTGGTGCCTCAGATCTGCTATTATGTGTATGCCTATGCAAAGCTCCTTAAGGAAGGAAAAATTGCAGAGGGAGAGCCCATCAATGTGGCGGTTCCCACAGGAAACTTCGGCAATATTCTGGCGGCCTTTTACGCAAAGAACATGGGGCTTCCCATCGGTAAGCTGATTTGTGCTTCCAATGAAAATAAAGTGCTTTACGACTTTTTTTCCACAGGCGTATATGACCGCAACAGGGAATTTGTGCTGACCTCATCACCTTCCATGGATATTTTGATCTCCAGCAATCTGGAGCGTCTGATTTACCGCATTGCGGGCAGCGATGCCAAGAAAACCAAAGAGCTTATGGCGGCCTTGGGCGGACAGGGAAAATATGAGATTACAGATGACATGAAAGCACAGCTCTCCGACTTTTACGGAAATTTTGCAGGGGAAGAGGAGACGGCTTTGACCATTGCAAAAATATACAGGGACTGCGGCTATGTGCTGGATACCCACACGGCGGTGGCTGCGGCGGTTTATGGGAAATATAAAGCGGAAACGAAGGATGAGACAAAGACTGTGATCGCATCTACGGCCAGTCCCTTTAAGTTTACCAGAAGCGTAATGAACGCCATCGATCCAAAGTATGACGCAATGGACGATTTTGCTCTGGTGGATGCCCTTTCCCAAATTGCCAATGTAGAGGTGCCTAAGGCGATTCAGGAGATTCGTATGGCCCCGGTGGTACATGACAAGCAGTGTGATGTGGATCAAATGCAGAATGTAGTCAGAGAATTTTTAAAGCTTTAATACATAAAAACGAAACAGGGCGGAATCCTCAAGGGATTCTGCTTTGTGCATACAGGGAAAAAAGCGCGCAGGAAAGCGCAGAAAGAGGTTATTATGACGGCACAGGAAATACTGAAGAGAGTGGATCACACACAGTTAAAGCCGTATGCGTCCTGGGAGGATATCAAAAAGCTCTGCGACGAGGCCGTGGAATATCAGACGGCCAGCGTATGTGTGCCCCCCGCGTATGTGAAGAGAATTCATGAGGCCTATGGAGACAAGGTTAAAATTTGTACTGTGGTAGGATTCCCCTTAGGCTACAGCGTTACGGAGGCGAAGGAGGCGGAGATCGTTCAGGCTCTGGCAGATGGCTGCAGTGAGATTGATATGGTAATCAATATAAGCGACGTGAAAAACGGTCTCTATGAAAAGGTGGAGGAGGAAATCCGCCGCCTGAAGAAGACCTGCGGCGATCATATTCTAAAAGTAATTGTGGAGACCTGTTATTTGACGGAGGAAGAAAAAATAGCCATGTGCAAGGCTGTCACAAGGGCAGGAGCGGACTACATTAAAACCTCTACAGGCTTTGGCACCGGGGGCGCTGTCAGGGAGGATGTGGAGCTTTTTAAAAAGCATATCGGCCCTGATGTAAAGATCAAGGCGGCGGGAGGCATTTCTACGCTGGAGGATCTGGAAATGTTTCTCTCCCTGGGCTGTGACCGGATCGGCACCTCTAAGGCAGTGGGGCTGCTGAAGGGAGAAACTGTGGAAGGATATTAAAAGCATTCGGGACTTTAGAAAAAAGGGACAGAAAGGAAACAGAAGGATGGAAAATACGGTGATTAAAGAGCGTCTTAGCGGTCTCAGGGCGCTGATGAAGGAAAAACACATTGACTATTACATGATGCCTACGGCGGACTTTCACAATTCTGAATATGTGAATGATTACTTTAAGGTAAGGGAATTCTTTTCCAATTTTTCCGGCTCCAATGGAACGCTGTTAGTATGGCAGGAGGGTGCGGGACTTTGGACGGACGGCCGCTATTTTATCCAGGCCCAGGCCGAGCTTGAGGGTACGGGCGTGGATTTGTTCCGGATGCTGGATGCGGGAGTGCCCACTCTGGAGGAGTTTTTAAAGGAGCGGATGAAAACGGGGGAAACCCTGGGCTTTGACGGCAGAGTGATAAGCGCCATGGAGGGCAGGAAATTGGAAAAGGCGCTGGAGGAGAAAAAAGTCTCTTTTGCCTGTACGGGGGATCTGGCTGATACGCTCTGGAAGGATCGCCCACCTTTTCCAGCAGGAAAAATAACGGTGCTTGCGGAGAGCATTGCGGGAAAGAGCATGGAAGAGAAGCTTTCGGAAACCAGAGCCAAGGTGAAGGAAGCGGGGGCGGACAGTCTGCTGCTGACAAAGCTGGATGATCTGATGTGGCTGTTTAATATCAGAGGCTGTGACGTGGAATGCAATCCTGTGGCCATGTCCTATGGATTTATCACACAGACGGGTGCCGTTTTGTTCCTGCAGGAGCGGGCTTTGGACGAAAAGACCAGGCAGTATCTGGAGGCACATAGCGTACAGCTTTATCCCTATGAGGGCATTGTGGAGTATTTAAAGGGACTTCCCGGTGACAGCAAGGTTTTGGCGGATGAAAGACACTGCAGCTATCTTTTGTATAAAATTCTTTGTGAGAGGTGTGAGCCTGTGGAAGGAAAAAATCCCACAGAGCTCCTAAAGGCGGTGAAAAACCCTGTGGAGCTGGCTCATATGCAGGAGATTTATCTAAAGGACAGCGTTGCTGTCACAAAGTTTATCTACTGGCTGAAAACCAATATTGGAAAGCAGGAGATCACGGAGGTGTCGGCGGCGGATTATCTGGAGGGATTAAGACGGCAGATACCGGAATTTTTGGATTTGTCCTTTCCCACCATTGCCGGGTACAAGGCCAATGCTGCCATGATGCACTATGAGGCAACCCCGGAAAACTGCGCCAAGCTTAAGCCCGAGGGAATGCTGCTTGTGGATTCCGGCGGACAGTATCTGGGAGGAACCACGGATGTTACAAGAACCATCGTGCTGGGCCCCATTTCCGATGAGATCAAGAAGCATTATACCCTTGTGGCGGCGGGAATGCTGCAGCTGACGGCTGCCCGCTGGCTCTACGGCTGCACCGGACGAAATCTTGACATCTGCGCCCGTCAGCCTATCTGGAAAGAGGGGCTGGACTATAAGTGCGGAACGGGACATGGCGTAGGCTATATTTTGAATGTGCATGAGGGTCCCCAGAATCTGCGCTGGCGGTTTACTGACGGCATGACGGAGGCGGTGATCGAGGAGGGAATGGACATTACCAATGAGCCGGGCATCTATGTGGAGGGAAGATATGGCATCCGCATTGAGAATGTGATGATCGCCAAAAATGACGTAAAGAATGAATACGGGCAGTTTATGCACTTTGAGACACTGACCTGGGTTCCCATTGACAGGGAAGGCATTGACGAAAGGTACTTAAACGACACCCAGAAGGAGCTGCTTGCATGGTATCAGAAGGAGGTATATAAAAAAATATCACCTTATCTGACACAGGAAGAGAGAGACTGGCTGAAAAAGGAGACCGGCGCAGAGCAGTGAAATTTTCCGCCGGATTTTGGCAAAAATTACAGTTGTATTATGGGCTGAGATTGGCTATAATATACTTAACCTGAAATGCACGACAACTCTTGTTCGTTTTTGAACCTACATTTACTTTAAACGGGATTCCTATATTGCCAGTTGGCTGTCAAGCCCTCACTCGCCGGGTCTTTGGCCTGAGAGGATTGGAAGGGAAGGCAAAAGGCTGGTTGCGGTTGCCCACCTAGCATTGCTAGGAGTCAAAAAACAAGGGGCGGCATTTCGGGGATATAAGAAGGAGCATCACATAAGCTGTGCTGCTTCGTGAAAACAAAAGAAAAAGAGCAGTCCGTCAGGGCTGCTCTTTTCAGGGTGCGCCTTGCGGCGCACGTCGCTAACGGGTGAAAGTCCCCAACCCGCCCTGGTAGTGGGAAGGGTACAGCCAAGACCAAGGGTGTCCATCGTGAGGTGGAATCTGAAGGAAGGTGGAGGCAAATCTCTGGTCTGACGAACA